>QKCF01000038.1 GCA_003246935.1 Sunxiuqinia sp.
AATAAGCGCGGCAAAATAATTCTTCTTTGTCAGTTAGTTTACCCATAATTGACTCTCGCCCAATTCCAAAAAGTCAATAAAAACATATCTCAATATTACCACAACGCCAAAAAATAAACCCGCATTAAGCGGGCTTTTGTATTTGAACTACTGAAATTGTTCTGATGCTTCCAACTGCGAGAAGTATTGCTCTGATGCAATGATAAACTCTCTAACAATATCAGATCTGATTATGTCTTCTTGCGTGTACTTAACAATCGCAACGCTCGGCATAATGTCGAAAATATCCATGATATCATACCATCCAGTTACATCTTTTCGGCTTGTAAGCATGTCCTGATGATCATCTCCGCACATGATCATTTTGCTATTTTCACCCATGCGAGTCACCAGCATTGACAATTCCATCCAGTTCATATTCTGGATTTCGTCTGCAACTATCCTGCAATTATCGAACGTGTGCCCCTGTAGAAAACTTGAACACGTAGCGATTAACTTACCAGATTTTGTTAGTAGCTCGAACGCATCCCCTCTGCAAAACATGTCATTTACAAGCGCCTGCGCCACTGCGTTAAATGGAGCAAATTTTTCTTGAATTGATCCTGGCAAAAAACCAGTATCACGCGCTGATACGATATTTCTTACAAACATAACCTTTTCACACTCACCGGATACTAGATCTCTCAAAGCTAGCTGCAATCCCCATGCTGTTTTTCCGGTTCCTGCACTACCAGCCTGAACAATGATTGACTGTGGCTTCTCATAATATAGATCTGCGGTAAGGACCTGCTTTTCTGTTAGCGGATCCCATTTTGTAAATGACTGATAAAGACTTTTGTCTTGATGTGGTTTTGTTGCGAGCTTAACTACTTTTTCGTCGTCTCTAGATTGTTTTGCTTTGCGGTTTGCATGTCGTTCGTTCATTGAGCTACCCCGTAACTGGGAAATGAAGAGGAACAAAGCGCCTCACGGCGAGTTTAGATAAACATTACATCAACGATCTCTCGTGTTCAATCAACATTTCAATACAATGCTTAGCCTTTTCTAGATCTTCGATCCCAGCCTTATCTCTGAATCGAGTAACATACTTGATAATCGTATGCTGCAATGGATCTAGCCCATTTTTCATGCTGTATTGCATTGGCTGGATAGCTAGTTTTGCATAGTGATCGCCGCCGATTTGTGTTGATAGTGGTGATGCTGCATCGACAAATGAAACAGAAACACCACCATATTGATATACAACCTGATTCCGCTCATTCCATCGTTTAATAAATTCGTCACGATGCACGATTGTTTTGTTCCAGCGATTGCAAAGATCTGCTGATGCCAAATGGTAGTAAGATCTGCCACTTATCCAAAAGTTGATATGAATTGGTGAAATATACGGAATTTCAAAATAGGCGTGTATCTTGCAAGAATACTTATCCTGCGCCGCATACGGCAAATTCTCAGGCCAATCTTCCGGATTTACGTTATCCAAAAGTATCTCTATCAACTCTCGTTTTTCCTTGGTCATTTTGCTAACCCTCAAAATCTGGCAATTCTTCAAACTCTTCATCTGAAATTCTTACAAATTCAATTGTAAACTCATCTTCTTCAATTAAATTTTCTATGTAATCTTCAAGTTCGTATACGTGAATAAGTATATTTACTCCGAATTCATTTTTTACTTTTGCGTAAACTTGTTTCATTTTGCTTGCTCCTTTTCCCGCTTAATTTTATCTACTTGGCTGTGAAACCACTCTTTGAAATTTGGATTTGCTGACGTTGATAACGCAACAGCAAGCGCATCAATGATTATTTTAGTTTTCATTTGTTTCTCCGATAAGCGTTACGCGCTGGAAGCGGACTGCGCCATCAAAATCAGCAGCATGTTTCTTCCATTGTTTTAGTGTTGACTCTGTGCCGTAGTCAGCATTAATCCATTCACTTGTAGCTCTACATGCCCATATCTTGGATCTCTGAGTAAAACACCATCCATCAAACGGGATTAATCTGCCAACCACTTCAACTAAATTTCCAACCCGCTCATTTTTAGCATTTAACGCAATATGAACAACTGTTCTTGTTTTCATTCTGCATCCTTGATCATCAAATAAACAATTGCTGCTGCGCGTAGCGGGTTATCACCAGAAGAATCGACCAATAGTTTATTTTTAGTTAATCCAAATGACGCCCATGAATTAGAAGAATCTATAAAACAAATATCTATTTTATTTTCAACAATCAGTGGCCACATATCCCTAGGATCATGGCAATAATCAACAATCTTTTCGCCTTTTTCATATAGAACACCATCACTTCTATCTCCATATGAGTGGTATTGCTCTTCGTCTGGAGTAATTCCAACAAGCACCGCTATCGAATTGTTAACCTCAAAATCACTCATCTCACTGTAATCTTTCATTTGCTAACTCCAATTGTCGAACATTCAAAAATTAACGCTTCCAGTTCACTGATAAGCTCAAGCATCTTGCGAGCCTGCTGACGTTTCTTGATTGCCTGCTCTGCTGCCTTATCTCGTTTTACTGCCTTGCTGCTTACGATTGACATATTAAATACCACAAGAAAAAACTTCACATGATTCAGAGCAAGATCCAGCATCTGTTGACTTGGTTCCGCGAAGTCTTGCTTTAATTTCTTTTCCAGTAGCTCCATCAAATGTAGCGATCAATGATTCCAGTGATTGCTTGCCTCGGTACATTTGTGACCAATGTCCTGTTTTGTTATCAACACGAACTGTGTCATCATGAATTGACTCGAGCCATTTTAAGTAAATTTCAGGCTCATCTCTTTGCGCTGCTGCTAGTTTAAGACTTGATTTTTTTGGGCAGAAAACACAATTACCAAGCCACTCTTCAATCCCTAGATCGAAAGGCATTTCTTTCCAATAGTCTAAAATATCTTGCTTATCAAAATCAGATATGTCGGCTAAATATTTAATTCCTTGCTTATTGGATAGTCTTTTTGGCTCATCAACCCGAATCCCTAGCCATGTTTCATAATTTCCTCGTCCATACTTGTCATCGCAATATTTTTTGAATGGCTGCAATTTCATTCTGTCAGTGCAAAACATCCCCCCAATGTAAGGGACGCCGTATTTTTCCATCATTTCACTAAATGGCACTAAGTCTTGCTTGCATTCATTTATATCTACAATCTTAAATCCAACACCTCCACCTAACGGAGCACTAAAGTCTCCGCGCAGACAAACCAAATTTAAATCAAAATAAGCATTAACTTTTTTCACAAAATCATAAGTATCAGGATGCTCAAAACCGGTATCCATGAAAACAAAGTCAACATTTTCACTACCAAATTTTTCTATCATTAAAGCGCAAAGGTATGCGCTAGTTCTACCTCCAGAAAAACTTACCACCTTTTTCATCTCACACACTCCTTCGCTAACTAAGTGGTAAAACTATAAAGCATTCCGTGGTTGTGAAAGTTGATTTAGATCACAAAATTGTACTCAAAATATAAAAAAGCAAAACTATTTACAAGTTTTATTTTACATGTCATCATGGTTGAGCATTATAGGATTTTATAGGATTTATCCTTTAATATAGAAAGGTTTATAATATCCTT
>QKCF01000111.1 GCA_003246935.1 Sunxiuqinia sp.
ACAAAACTGACAGCCGAAAGTGAGCTCACAGCCGACTACGACAAAATGATATTTACTTTCGGCCAGTCACGCCTCTACCTGAACGACCTGCCGCTTGATTTGAGCGGGCGCTTTGAGATGCCTTCCGACAGTATGTACTTCGACTTGAAACTTACCCAGCCTGAAGCCAATTTCAAAACCTTGCTGGCAATGGTTCCGCAATCGTACCAGTCGTATCTGGATGGCGTAAAAACAAATGGCGAAGCGGGATTCGACGTAGCGATCAAAGGCTGGTATTTCGAAGATAATTACCCGGAAATTGACAGCCGGATTTACGTAAAGAATGCGGATTTTCAATATCAAAACTCGCCGGAGAAAGTTAGCAATATCTCGCTTGAAACGTTTATTTACAAACCTCAAGGCGATTTGGATTCGTTGAAAATAGAAATCTCGAAAGCGCACGCGCAGATCCGAGAAAATCCAATCGATCTGAAACTCTTGCTTACAACACTGATGAGCGATCCTGCATTTAATGCAGCGTTAAACGGAAAAATCGACTTTAACAGCTTAGCAGATGTCATCCCCATGGACAGCATGCAACTTAAAGGGATTGTGCAGGGAAATCTTGCGTTACAAGGAACAATGTCGGCTGTAGAAGCACAGGATTTCAACCGCATCAACTCGGTCGGAAATTTCACATTCAGCAATATCAGTATCCAAACTCCTAAGCTCAAAGAAAAAGTAGAACTGAGTAGTGGAAATATAAAGATTACAAACCAACGTATTTCAATTAATTCGTTTGCGGCAAAAGCCGGACAGAGTGACTTTGCCCTCAATGGGGAATTATCCGACTACCTCCCCTACATCCTCAACAACAAAACGTTGAAAGGAAGTTTCGATCTTGAGTCAAATTATTTAAACATGAACGAGCTCTCGACGATCATGGTTGAAGACACGGTTGCATCTACCTCGGCTAACGACAGCATCATTGCATTCCAGGTTCCGGGAAACCTCGATCTGACGTTCCGCTCTCAAATTGCCAGAGCCACCTTCGATAAAATGGATATCCGGAATATTGACGGTATAATCGTGGTCAAAGATGAAATTCTGAAACTGCAAAAGCTGAATATGAATATGCTTGGAGGCGAATTGACCATTGACGGCAACTATATTAGTAATACTTCGAATCAGCCGGATTTCGATTTTAATGTCAATATCAATTCATTCGAAATTCCTGCTGCATACCAATCATTCTCAACCATGCAGAGATACGCTCCCATCGCGTCAAAGAGCTCTGGTAAAATTTCGTCGCAGATCAACTTCAAAGGAAAATTAAACGAAGCACTCGAGCTTATGCCAACATCGTTGAACGGAGCAGGACTGTTGAGCACCCAAAGCCTTCAAATAGTTGACTCTCCAACATTCGACCAGGTTAGAAACTTTGTGAAGAAAGAAAAACTTCAAAATGTAAAAGTCGATGACTTCACATCAAACTTTAAACTTGAAAACGGCAACTTACTTGTAAATCCTTTTACTACGAGGATTGCAGATCAGGATGTAACCATATCAGGAAAAGTATTGGTAGACCAAACCCTTGATTTGGATTTAGCTTTTAAAGTGAATAAAGACGATTTAGCAAGCGACATTACTAAAACCCTCAGTTTTATTCCCGGAAGCAGTAATATTTCGCTACTGGATGTTGGTGTTGAAGTAACAGGAGACCTAAAGTCGCCAAAAGTATCGCTTGACTTGAGTAAAGCTAAAGATCAGATCGCCGAAGAATTTAAAAAATCATCGCAACAGGAAATTCAGAAATCAGTCAAGAAGTTGGGTGACGAACTTAAGAAATTGCTTAAATAAGGTAAGAATTTACCCGTTTAAATCCGGCCCGAAAGGTGTCCGGATTTTTTTTCTTTAAATGTCTACCAAAATGACAGGAACGTTCCTCTAATTACAAGATTATTCTTCTTTCAGAATAACATTTTGATTTTGTCATTTTAAAGACTACTTTTTCTTCTTCTTGATAACATTTTCTTAATATTTCAATCTTTTTGAACTATTTCTCTCTTCATCAAGAAATAAATATTCCAACAAGCATTGCAAACAAAAGAGATTTAAGCACTGTTTATCAGCCTACTACAAAATAAAAATACGTACATTAGAACTTAACAAATCGATTATTTTATGTCTTTTATACATACTTTAAAATGATATTAAAACACATTTAAATAAGCTATTTCATCATTTTATTCTAATAATGCCCAGTTTGATAGCATTTTGAAAAGATTCATTTCGTTTCTTTGTAGATATAAAGACAAAACAATCTTTTATTTGTAAAAATGCAGAACGGTATGGAAAATGTAAAATCTTCAAAGGCAACCAAGATTGATTTATTCAGTCTGAAATCAGTCCAAATGAAAACCTTTCATATTACCTGGTTTTCATTCTTCCTCTGTTTCTTCGGATGGTTTGGAGTAGCTCCGCTCATGGCAGTAATTCGTGAGGAACTACTTCTTAGCAAATCACAAATTGGAAACATCATTATCTCCTCGGTGATGATTACCATTTTTGCACGATTACTGATTGGATGGATTTCCGATAAAATCGGCCCTCGTATCACCTATACCTGGTTACTAATTATCGGTTCTCTCCCGGTTATGCTTATCGGATTAAGTAATGACTACACCTCTTTCCTTGTTTTTCGCTTATTAATAGGTGTGATCGGAGCTTCTTTCGTCATTACTCAATTTCATACATCGCTGATGTTTGCACCCAATGTTGTTGGTACGGCTAATGCCACAACAGCAGGCTGGGGTAACCTTGGTGGCGGAGTCACCCAAATGGTTATGCCACTTATTTTTGCAGCATTCGTTGCCATAGGTTACTCAAGTGCCGACTCTTGGCGTTATGCCATGATTGTTCCCGGTTTGTTGATGATCATTATGGGACTAGTTTACTACAAGTTTACAACCGATACGCCCGAAGGCAATATCAAAGACTTGAAAAAAACAGATCCCAATTTTGCGATCAAAAAGAAAGCGGAAAAAGGTCAGTTTTTGGCCGCATTGAAAGACTACCGCGTTTGGGGATTATTCCTAATTTACGGTGCCTGCTTCGGTATCGAACTAACGATTAACAACATTGCATCGCTCTACTATAAAGACTATTTCAGTCTAGATGTTAAAACAGCAGGCTTAATTGCCGGGCTATTTGGATTGATGAATTTATTTGCACGTTCGCTTGGCGGTATCCTTGGCGACAAATCAGGGATTAAGTGGGGACTGAAAGGACGTGTCTATTTTCTTTTCATTGCCTTGTTCCTGGAAGGAATTGCGCTTATCATCTTCAGTAAGATGACCGTATTACCGATTGCGATTGCAACGATGATCATCTTCAGCTTATTCGTACAAATGTCGGAAGGAGCAACATTCTCTGTCGTTCCATTCATCAACAAAAAGGCGATCGGCACGGTGTCCGGTATTGTTGGTGCGGGTGGTAACGCAGGTGCTGTTGCCGCTGGCTTTCTGTTCAAGATGGAGGATGTTTCATATCCACAGGCACTGTTTATCATCGGGGCTATTGTATGTGTCATTTC
>QKCF01000364.1 GCA_003246935.1 Sunxiuqinia sp.
CGTATTTAATTCATAAAAGTTTTATTTTTGGGGTATAACAGACACCAATAAAAGTACTGCTTTGCAGGTTTCCTAAAAATTTTGGATATAATCCGAATATAATTAAGTTCCAAATACGTATTAATGGTATGCCATCTCAAAAATTAAGTTTACAACAACGATTGTTACAGAAGTTATCACCACAACAAATCCAAGTGATCAAACTTCTGGAGATTCCTACCATGCAATTGGAGCAACGCATTAAGAAAGAACTCGAAGAAAATCCGGTGTTGGAGATGCTGAACGATGTTCCTGAGGACGAAGGGAACATGCAAGAAGATGAAAATCCGAACGACATTGATAATGAAGAGTTCTCGCTCGAGGATTATATGGACGAGGATGATATCCCGGAGTATAAGCTTGCCGCAAACAACTATTCCCAGGACGACAAGCAGATTGACATTCCTTTTTCGGCAGGAACGAGTTTCCATGAGTCGATGCACGAACAGCTTGGCCTCGCCGAGTTGGATGAAGAAAAACGCAATCTGGCAGAATATATTATCGGCAATATTGATGACGATGGTTACCTGCGCCGCGACCTGCTTTCAATAAGTGATGATTTGGCCTTCAACATGAACATGAATGTTACCGAAAAAGAGCTGGAAGAGCTATTGGAAGTGATTCAGGAATTTGACCCGGCAGGTGTTGGTGCCCGCGACTTACGCGAATGCCTTTTACTTCAAATCCAGCGTAAAAGGGCAAACCCTGCAACATTACTTGCAGAGAAAATTATCGCAGACAATTTTGACGAGTTTACCAAAAAGCACTACGATAAAATCCTAAAGAGATACGATGTTTCAGAAGATGAGTTGAAGGATGCGTTAAACGAAATCCTGAAATTGAATCCGAAACCCGGAGGCTCGTACAGTAATCCGCTCAATAGATCGAACCAAGTGATTGTCCCTGATTTCATTTTGGAGACTCACGACGGCGAACTTCAACTTTCATTAAATCAGCGCAACGTACCTGATTTACGCATGAGCTCTCATTACATGGATATGCTAAAGAGTTACAGCGAAAACCGAAAAAATATTTCGCGCGACCAAAAGGATGCGATGATGTTCGTAAAGCAAAAGCTTGATTCGGCCAAATGGTTTATTGATGCCATCAGGCAGCGCCATCACACTCTGCTGGTTACCATGTCGGAGATCATCGAGTTCCAAAAAGAATACTTTATGGAAGGCGATGAAACCAAACTGAAACCGATGATTCTGAAGGACATTGCAGATCGTACCGGCTTGGATATTTCAACCATTTCAAGGGTTTCAAACAGCAAGTATATTCAAACTCACTTTGGTATTTTTCCGCTAAAATATTTCTTCTCAGAAGGGATGCAAAAAGACACAGGCGAGGAAGTTTCAACACGGGAGATTAAGAAGATCCTGGAAGAATGTATTTCAAACGAAGATAAGCGCAAACCATTAACGGATGATCGCTTAGCTCAAATCTTGAAAGAAAAATCGTACCCGATTGCGCGGCGCACGGTTGCAAAATACCGGGAACAATTAGGTATACCTGTAGCGCGAATGCGCAAAGAACTTTAAACAAATTCACACCATGATGAAAAATATAGCGAAGGCGCTATCTTATGCTTTTCACCCATTTTTAATCCCAAGTTTGGGATTTTTACTTTTAATGAACAGCGATTTTTATTTTACGCTGATTTCCTTCGAAGCCAAAAAGTACATCATGGTAATCGTTGTGCTGAGTACCTTGATATTGCCTCTAATCAGCCTTAGCCTGCTGATGCTTACAACGCGTTTCAAACTCAATTTAGACAATACCTCGGATCGGATTATTCCGCTTATAAACACTGCTCTTTTCTATTACCTTGGCTTTTATTTTTTAGGAAAGCTTCCAATTTTCCCTATTTACAAGCTAATGTTGATTTCGAGCGTCCTGACAGTAGCAATCATGCTGTTTATCACTATTCGATGGAAAATAAGTGGGCACATGGCTGCAATTGGTGGATTAGTCGGTATTTTCCTGGCACTATCGTTCCGCCTCAATTTTAACGGTTCTGCACTCTTAAGCGCCTTTTTGCTGGTTGCAGGACTTTTGGGAGCGTCTCGTATTCTACTCAGCAAGCACACACCCCTGCAGGTTTACGCTGGCTTTGCCCTTGGCTTCCTGGTTAATTTTCTAATTATCGAGTTTATCTAATAAATCGGTCCGGGACTGACGATCCTCATTCACCTTATAGAAAGAAAAAACACAGCCTAATCAGACTGTGCTTCTCAATATCTTGTTCGGATTACAAACTTATTCAACAAACTTATAACCGATACCTTTCAATGTTTTAATGTGATCGTTCCCGATCTTTTCACGCAATTTCCGAATGTGCACGTCAATCGTACGGTCACCCACAACAACATTATCGCCCCAAACAGAGTAATAAATCTCCTCCCGGGTAAATACCTTTCCAGGCTTCGAAACCAACAGCGAAAGCAATTCGAACTCCTTGCGAGGCAGAATCATTTCTTCGCCATTCATTTTAATCAGGTAACGTTCTTTATCGATCACCAAATCACCAATTGATAAGGTGTTACTATTCTCAACAACCGAAGTAGTTGCAGTTGCAGCACCACCACCCGTACGTTTCAACAAGGCTTTCACTCGGCTCACTAAAACTTTCGGACGAATTGGCTTCGTTATATAATCATCGGCGCCTGCTTCAAAACCTGCAATTTGCGAATAATCCTCGCCACGTGCAGTCAAAAATGCGATGATACAGCTCTGGAGAGCAGGAATTTTACGCAACTCCTCGCAAGCAGCAATACCATCCATCTCAGGCATCATCACATCTAAAATAATCAGATGAGGCACCTTCTTTTCTGCTATTTTAATCGCTTCCAGTCCATTTTGTGCAGTGAACACCTGGAAACCTTCTTTTTCCAAATTATAGCTGATGAACTCCAAAATATCGACTTCATCATCTACTAAGAGGATTTTGTATTTTTCTTCAGTCATATCAGGTTTTATTACAAGGCCAATTTATTACTGTGATGTAATATTACAATTAAAGTTGGGATAAACTTGAATTTCACGAAAAATACCAAAATCATTTGGCTTTTTCAAGCGTGAAAGTGAAAGTTGTGCCTTCATCCACTTCCGATTTAACATTAATGGTTTGTTTGTGCGCTTCGATGATGTGTTTTACAATCGACAATCCAAGCCCTGTTCCGCCTTGCTCGCGCGAACGGGATTTATCAACACGGTAGAAACGTTCGAAAATACGAGGCAAATCGCCCTTTTCGATTCCAATTCCGTTATCCATTACTTCAACCATCAAATGATCTTTCATATCGTAAAAAGTCACTTTTACAAAACCTTTCTGACGACCGTATTTAATCCCATTCGTCACGAGGTTGGTCAACACTTCCATCATCCGCTTTTTATCAGCGCGAACCAAAACCGGCTTATCCGGGCGGTCAAAAAGCAACTGCATTTTTCGCTCACTGGCCATCATATGCTCCATTTCAAGCACGTCGTCAACCATCCTGACAAGGTCAAAACCTTCAACACGCAGACGCATCACTCCCGATTCAAGTTTATTGATTGACTCCAGATCTTCAACAATCGAAATCATCCGGTCGATGCTTTTCTCGGTGCGTTTCAGGTATAACATGTTGATCTTTGGATCGTCCAATCCTCCCTCAAGCAGCGTAAGAATGTAACCCTGGATATTGAAAATCGGGGTTTTCAATTCGTGCGAAACGTTGCCAACAAACTCTTTGCGGTATTTCTCCAGATCTTTCAAACGTGTGATCTCCTGCGTTTGATTCTTGGCCCATTGCTCCACTTCTTTATGAACGTCGGCAATCTCGCTTACCGGCTGGTTATTATTTTTTGCTGCCTTTCCCTGCAAAGGTGTTTCTCGAATTACCTTATAAATCGGCTCAATTTTATCGTTGATATATCGTGTCAGTAGTTGAATTGTCAGATAGTAAACCACAACCAACAAAAATACGATCATCAATAGTTTAATCCAGATTGAAACATTCAACAACAATAAAACAACGCTTTCGCAAATGCATAAAACTGCAATCAAAAGCGTCACATAAAAAGCCAAACGCTTAGTTGGATAGATCTTCATTCGTTAATTTTTTTCGGATAAAAGTATTTGCCCCTACATAGAGCTTAAACTACGCAAATTTAGCGTAAAGCCACAAACATCGACTATTCAAAGATAAGGTTCAACAACTTACAATCAGATTATCAGGCAAATAATTTCGTGGAAATTAAAATTTAATTGAAAAATTAACTCAAAAATTACTTATTTCGCCGTTAATAGTTCATTAATGGATTTTTAACGGTTTCTTAATTTGTTATTTCTGAGCACTATAAACAGAGGGGTTATTTTTGCCCGCGATTATAATAAAAATCAAAAATGGAACAATTTTACCTTATCCTGATCGTCGTTCTTTTTGCACTTGCCATCTCCGACTTGATTGTAGGTGTTAGTAATGACGCAGTTAACTTCCTCAACTCCGCTATCGGATCAAAAGCAGCTCCCAAATGGATCATTTTCACAGTCGCCAGTCTTGGTGTACTGGTGGGTTCTGTGTTTTCAAGTGGCATGATGGAAGTTGCCCGTAAAGGGATTTTTCACCCGGATATGTTCATGTTCTCCGAGATCATGGTCATATTTATGGCAGTAATGATTACCGATGTAATCATGCTTGACATGTTCAACACCTTCGGCTTGCCAACATCAACAACCGTTTCAATTGTATTTGAGTTACTCGGTTCGGCGGTTGCTGTATCAATCGTGAAAATTAAGGCTGCCGGTCAACCAATTGGTTTTCTGTCGGAATACATCAACAGCGAAAAAGCTCTCGCAATTATTTCAGGAATCCTGGTCTCAGTAATTATTGCGTTCGCTGTCGGTGCTCTTGTACAGTACATCGCCCGTGTCGTATTCTCATTCCGTCAACACCGCACATTAAAGTATTACGGTGCCGTATTCGGCGGTTTGTCAATTGCAGCGATGACTTACTTCATGATCATTAAAGGTGCGAAAGGCGCAACCTTTATCACTGAAGACATGCTGAGTTACATGAAAGAAAACATGGTGCAAATCCTGCTGGTCAGCTTCGTCGGCTGGACTGTCGTCCTGCAACTTTTAACCTGGATTTTCAAAATTGATATTCCTAAAATTATTGTACTCGTAGGTACATTTGGACTAGCAATGGCCTTTGCAGGTAACGACTTGGTAAACTTCATCGGTGTGCCTTTAGCTGGCTTCCAATCATTCAAAGATTGGGTTGCCGGCGGCGCTATTCCACCGGACACGTTCTCGATGGAAGCATTGAAAGGACAAGTTGCAACTCCTTCATACATGCTGTTGATCGCAGGCTTGGTGATGATTGCAACCCTAATCGCGTCGAAAAAAGCCAGAAATGTAGTAGCAACAACAGTTGACCTGTCGCGCCAAAGTGAAGGTGATGAACGTTTCGGCTCATCAATGTTATCCCGTATTATCGTTCGCAATACCATCCAGTTCAATAACAACCTCCGCAAGGTACTTCCAAACAGCGTTAACGATTTCATCGACAGACGATTCGAACATCCAAAAGGTGAGCAGATCGTGGCTATGGAAGATGAAGCTGCATTCGATAAAATTCGGGCTGCTATCAATCTGATTGTTTCGGGGATTTTGATCTCTATTGGTACATCTTATAAATTGCCATTATCAACAACTTACGTAACCTTCATGGTTGCCATGGGTACCTCATTAGCCGACCGGGCTTGGGGCCGCGAAAGTGCTGTCTACCGGATTTCAGGTGTGTTTGCCGTAATCGGAGGTTGGTTCCTGACTGCTTTGGTTGCTTTCACCGTATCAGCAATTATTGCACTCATCATCACTCTTAGCGGTAGCTTCATGATCTTTGTTTTCATCGGACTTGCCATTTTCACGGTGATTCGTACACACGTCATTTTGCGTAAAAAAACAGCGGACAAAGTAAACGAAGATGAAGAAACAGTAATTGACACTGACGGAGCAGATAAAGTGATCGAGAAAACAAAAAAACAGCTCATCAACGCCGTTTTGACGATCAACCAGGTCTATTCAGTTGCTTTGGAAAGCTTTCTGCAAGAAGATCGTAGTCATCTACGGGAAGCAGTTGAAATGAAAAACGATTTCGATAAGAAAACCAAAAAAATGAAAAACAAGGTTTCTTCCGTAATCGACAAACTACAACAAAGCAACTCTTTGGATTTGGGCCATTTCTACGTGCAATTGGTTGACTACATGCGCGAGGTTTCTCACTCATTAACTTATTTGGTTGATCCTTTACACGAACACCTTGAAAACAACCACAAACCGTTTAAAGAGTCACAAATTGAAGAACTTTCTACGTTTTTGACCAGCACCACGAACTTTGTCAACCTAACGCTACAACTTGTAAAAGAGCAGAAATACGAAGAGCTTGAAAATGCGATCAAACAACGCGATGAAATTATCCAGAAATTGGCTCAACTTGAGAAAACTCAAATTAAACGGATTAAAAACAAAGACGTGAATACGCGTAATTCAGTGCTCTTCTTCAACATTGTATCGGAAACGAAAAACTTGTTGATGCACTACATCAATCTGATTAAAGCGCACCGTGACTTTACAACAAGCGCGAAGAAGTAATCAAAATTTCCATATAAAAGAAAATCCCGGCCTATACGACCGGGATTTTTATTTGAAGGAAACTAGTGTCCCCTAATCAATCTTCTTTAATCCAACGGTAAAGTGCCGCATAATCGGTGCTTCATGTTCAATCATAAATCCACGGATTATCTGATCCCGGCGATTAAACAGGTTAATTAAACCAGCTGCTACCACATCCATGTGATTGTTGGTATAAGTGCGGCGTGGAATAGCCAAACGTAAATATTCTGTGCTTGGATAACGGTTTTCATGAGTAATCGGGTCCCTGTCGGCCAGCAAAGTTCCAACCTCGACTCCACGAACGCCTGCCTCCAAGTAAAGCTCCACGGCTAAAGTCTGAGCTACGTATTCCTCTTTCGGAACAGCCGGTAAAAAGCGTCGTGCATCTACAAAAACCGCGTGACCTCCTAACGGCTGCTGAACCGGGATTCCAGCTTTAATCAGCTTATTCCCTAAGTAGTGAACCTGGCTAATACGAGCTTCCAAATAATCAGCTTCTGTCGCCTCATCCAAACCTACCGCCAATGCATTCATATCTCGCCCGGACATTCCTCCGTAGGTTAAAAATCCTTCGTACATGATATTGAAAACCGAAGCCTGATCAAACCATTCTTTACTCCGCATCGCCAACAGACCACCAATGTTCACAATACCATCTTTCTTGCTACTCATCGTCATTCCATCGGCATACGAATACATCTCACCCACAATTTCCTTAATGGACTTATCAGCATAACCTTCTTCACGCTGCTTGATAAACCAAGCGTTCTCTGCAAAACGAGCCGAGTCAAAAACTACAGGAATATCATAACTCTCAGCAAGCTCCTTTATTTGTCTTAAATTCCGCATCGATACCGGTTGCCCACCAGAAGTATTACAAGTTACCGTAACAATGATCATCGGAATTTGCTCTTTCGGATAACTCTCCAGTACCAACTGAAGCTTATTCACATCTATATTTCCCTTAAATGGGTGATAAATAGTCGTATCAAAGGCTTCATCGATAGTACAATCGATCGCCTGTGCTTTTCTGAACTCGATGTGTCCCTTGGTAGTATCGAAGTGCGAATTTCCGGGAACAACATTTCCTTCTTTCACCAAAACTGAAAACAAAACGTTCTCGGCAGCACGCCCTTGGTGAACCGGCAGCATGTAATCGAATCCGAAAAGTTGTTTTACCCGATCTTTCAGGTTGAAAAACGATGATGAACCGGCATAGCTTTCGTCACCCATCATCACTGCTGCCCATTGGCGATCGCTCATCGCTCCGGTACCACTGTCTGTCAACAAATCAATATAAACCTGATTACTTCTCAGGTTGAATAAGTTATAGTCGGCCTGACGAATCCAGGCTTCACGTTCTTCACGAGTACTTCGGTAGATCGGTTCTACCATTTTTATGCGATAATTTTCTGCGAAAGGAAGTTCCATTTCTAATCAATTTAATCTTGTTGTCTGAAAAAATAAACACGAAAAGGCAATACATTGAGCTGTACTGCAAAATCAGCCCTAAACAACATTGGTTTGGGGCACAAAACGGTAAGCGATTAGAAATAAAAAGAGTCGCGCTTTTTGATGTTAACGTACCGATGGCCGTGGAGTGATATTTCTACATCAAAATGACTCATAATTGAATTGTTTGCTGCAAAATTAAGAAGAAACAGAATTTTATAAACTGTCTTTTATCAGTTTCTAGTTTTCAAAGTTCATGAACCAACTAATAGTCTGAAGTCCAAAAGGCAACACCCCTCCTGAATGATCAGCGCCTGCAATTGTCGTTAAGCTTATCGTATTCTCATCGACTCCCAAGTCCCGGAAATCCTGTAGAAAATCATCAGAAATAGCAATGGGAATGTATACATCAGCATCACCGTGAAACAGTCGCGTCGGCGTATTCAAATCCCAAGCTGTAACACTATTATCTTCGAGCGCTGACTTCACTGTAGAGAACTCGCTTAGCGTATTATATCCAGACAGGTAATCGGCCTGAAAAAGCCCGGAAACATCGTCCGTTAAGGCAGTATTGATCTGCCCTCCAGAAGTCTCAAAATCGAATAACTGTGGAATTTCTGTAGCATAGGGTTCCTGGAAAATATCTGACATCGTGTTCGAAATCAATCCGTGCAACTCGTAGGCATGAAGAATATACGGGAAATAATAGGGCATCGGATAAGTGTTTTCTGATAATACAAAATCATTCATCTGTGTCAGATTATAAGGCCCCGCACCGCATGAAGCAGCTTTCAGCTCCAAACCTTCCATCGGCTCCTCATCGAGCTGTTTCAACAGCTGCATTGTACTCCATCCTCCCTGCGAGTATCCGGCTAAAAATAAGTCGCCATTTAACTTGGGCTGAATTTCTTCTTTTGCCATCAGTTCCTCCGCTGCTTTAATCATATCGACCAACGAAGACAAGGTATTTTCTTTTTCGAGGTACGGATGAAAAACCGACTCAGAACTCCCAAACCCGGGATAATCAGGAATAGCAATAACAAAGCCCATAGAAGCCAAACTTGCCAGAACCACAGTCGTATTTTCAAAATCGGCAGCTGAGCTAACTTTATAGCTCTTGCTTGGTGCATCGCTGTATAAAACGTTGGTTCCGTTTTGAAATGAAAGTAAAGGATAGTTTCCTGCTGTAGCCGGCATTGCAACGATTCCGGAGGCGGTCAAATCTTCCCCCTGAAATGTTGTGTTGTATGTTATTTTGTAAACGTTAACCCCTGATTTTACCAAGCTGCCCATGCCCGATGCTTCCGTGTATTGAGTTTCCAAGCCAATAACACCAATTTGTATGAACAATTGAGGTATAGGATCAGCAGTCTCGCTACTCAACAAAACCTCATCAACCGGCTTAGTCTGCTCCGAACTATCATTCTTACAAGCATTCGTGCCAATCAGCACGACAACTAACAACAACCAAGTGATCTGTTTTAGCACTTTCATTGGGGAAATTTTATTTAGAAGCTTGAAAATTATTGTTTATATCCGAGCTCGCCAACCGATTTTTGAAGAAAGTCTCTCGTATGATAATCCCCGTCGACGAGCAATCCGTTCCACACAACAATATCTAAATCCATTGTGCGAGGTCCAAACTTTGGCAACGTACGATCGCGCCCTAAACGATCTTCAACCGATTTCAAATAGGCTTTAAAAGCTGCCTGATCCATTTCAGTTTCGACAACAGCTGCGCCATTAACAAAATCCGGTTGATTCTCGATGCCAATCGGCTTGGTTCTGACGAACTCAGAAACCTTTCCCAAGTGACATTCCGCTTGCAAAATATCAAGTATCTTCCGGATATTTTCGTCCGGATCTATGTTCGAGCCTATCGATATAATTGCTGTGTTCAACGGTGAGCCTCCATTTCATACGAAACCGATTCTGCAAACCGGAGCGCATGTGGCTTATCAACCTCGACTTTAGCATAAGTAACTCGCTCATCTTCCATGATCATATCCAACAAATTGGAAGTCAAGACTTCCAAAAGTTTGAAGTGACCATCCTGAACATAGGCGATAATTCGCTTCGTGATAACCTTATAATTGTATATGCCATCAGGCTCATCTGCTGTTAATGCTTCAGATGAAATCGAAGCTTCAATCTCGATATTAATTACTACATCCTGCTTATTTACAAGCTCGTCCGGATTAAATCCAATATAAGTCCGAAGTAAGAGATTTTTGACGCGTATCTTAGCCATAACAGTTTTCGTGTTTATTTAGAATCATCCTTTTCCATCAAAGACTTTCTAAAAGAACATAACGATTGAAATAATGTTGCCTCAATCACACAATCTGCCCCAAATTTTCGCCACCATCACAAAATAAAAGCTGCCCTGTCAAGTGATCATTCTCGACAATGTAATCGAGACTTTTTAGAATCGGCTCTATTCCGCTTGGCTTCTGCATTGGAGTTTTCTTGGCAAGTAACCAAAGATAGGACTCATCTTTATCCTCGGGCGGCAATGTAGCTCCGGGAGCAATTGCATTCACCCGGATATAAGGAGCGAACTCCAATGCTGCCATTTTGGTCAACTCCCATAAGGCTTTTTTCGACAAACTATAAGCTGCGTAATCAGACTTACTGTTTGTAATCCGGGTATCTACTAAATTAATAACCAACCCCTTGCCGATATGACGAGCAAAATCTCGAATCAGCAAAAATGGCGCCCGATAGTTGATCATCATCAAACGGTCGAGCAGGTCGAAATGCGTTTCGAAAATTGAAGCCCCTTCAAAAACCGAAGCATTGTTCACCAGCAAATCAAGCTGCCCAAACACCCGCAGTACTTCCGGAACTAAACTCTCAACAGCAAACGGGTTCTGCATATTCGACTGAAATAGCACAAACTCCTGTTCTGGATAATTCTTTTGCAGTTCAGTAATCAATTTGTTCGCTGCTTTTTCCGAAGTATTGTAATGCAAAGCTAAATCCCATCCCTGCTCTGCCAGGTGAAGCGAGATTTCTCTTCCTACTCGTTTCGCCGCCCCGGTAATTAATGCTGTTCGTTTCATCATGTAGTCGCTCAAGCTTTAAAATTCAGAGATAAATATGCCATCCGTTCATAAAAAACAACTGTAACATATTCATTCTGCAAGATTACACAAAAAAGATAACCAATTTATTTCATTCCAAGGGTACTGGCAAAAAAGAAATGATAAATCCCTTTTATCCTTTCCATAAAATAACTTAAATAACATTTCAAAAAAGAAAGAGCGAAATGTTTGAAACAATCAACTCCTCAAATACGAAATACTAAATAGAATTCGAATCTAAAAAAAACATCGAGCCATGAACGAAAAACTAATCACTATTGCCCTGCTTCCCTATTCTAAAGCAGAAATTTTGCGTTCAATGCTGGAAGCCGAAGGTATTGAATGCACCCTTGAGAATGTGAATCTGATCCAAGGAGCTGTAGCCTCAGGTGTCAAGGTTCGGATTTATGAAGGTGACATCAAAAAAGCCTGGCCTATTATTGACGAGTTACTCGGAAAAGAAGTGAAAGAACGGGTAAAATCGGAAAACACCGTTTTGGTACCTGTTGACTTTTCAACGTACTCGTTTAAAGCAGCATTAATGGCTTTTGAAATAGCCCACAAACTAGGATCAAAACTCATTTTCTTTCACGTGATCCAACAACCCGACTTCTTTAGTATGCCTTACTCTGATGTAATGGCATTTAATTCGGGACTTTACGATCACCTAAAAGAACGTGAAGAACTGGCCAACGAGGAACTAAGCAAATTTGTAACAAAATTGAAAGACTATGTAGGTAAGGCCGCATGGGAGTCAATTGAGTCAGAACACATCATTAAACTCGGATATCCGGAAGACGATATCCTTTACTTCACTGACAAACACCCGCCAAGACTGATTGTCATGGGCATCAAAGGTCCGGACGAGGATAACCCGGACATTATGGGTAGCACTACCGCTGGCGTTATTTATAAATCGTCGGTGCCGGTTTTGGTCATCCCGGCTAAAGCTCCGTTGCTGAATCTGGCCTCGATGAAACACATCGTTTACGCAACCAATTTTGACGAAAAAGACCTTGTTTCCATTGATAAACTATTGGGCTTGTTGAAGCCCTTTAATGCGAGAGTATCCTGCCTACACATTGGCCCAGATGCAGCCAGAGAGTGGGATGAAGCAAAATTGGAAAGCCTGCACAATATGCTAAGTCAGAAATATCCTGACACCCCGATAGAGTGTATTATTCAAAATGGCGCCAACATACTTCAGGATCTGGATAAATTCATTGAAGACAACAACATTGATGTACTGTCACTAACGACGCACAAAAGAAATATGATCACCCGGATCTTTAACCCAAGTGTAGCCCGAAAGATGGTGTTTCATGTAAAAACCCCGCTATTAGTATTTCATTCATAAATACAAAAAAGGAGCATCGTTTTAACCAATGCTCCTTTTGCTTTATATCTAAAAGCTACTTTCTATTTGAAGGTATTCAGTTTTGCAAGGTATTTGCCAATAATATCAAACTCAAGGTTTACAACACTTCCTTCACTGAATGTGTGGAAATTCGTTTCTTTGTAAGTGTAAGGAATAATAGCAACCTGGAAAGAGTTGTCTTTCGAGTTTACAACAGTTAAGCTCACACCATTTACGGTAACCGAACCTTTCTCAACGGTCATATATCCTTGTTGTGCTTTCGATTTGTCGAATTCATACTCAAAATTAAAATACCAACTACCGTCGGCTTCTTCAACTTTTTTGCAAACAGCCGTTTGATCAACATGGCCCTGAACGATATGACCATCCAAGCGACCATTCATCATCATACTGCGCTCCAGGTTAACCTTTGAACCAACCTCTAAATATCCGAGGTTTGTCTTCAAAATAGTCTCTTTAATCGCTGTTACCGTATATGTTTTAGCTTCGTTATCGATGTTCACAACCGTAAGGCATACTCCATTGTGTGCCAAACTTTGATCGATTTTCAACTCATCAACAAACGAACAGGTCAGTGTAAAATGATAGTTTTCCTGTTCCTTCACAATGGCTTTTACAACGCCATATTCTTCTACGATTCCTGAAAACATGCTAATTGATTTTGAATTTGGGCGAAGTTACCGAAAAGCTATTAATCGTGAAAATATTATC
>QKCF01000245.1 GCA_003246935.1 Sunxiuqinia sp.
GGACTTGTCCCAGAACGGGCCGCCAATGTCCCAGTTTTCAAACCACATCTCTTCCGTTGTAACATACATCTGTTCAAAATTGAACATTCCACAATGCGAGATGAATGCTTTGAAACGTTTGCTCTCATTATGCCCGGCCAGATAGTTTACAGAGAAACCACCATAGCTGGCACCAACTGCCCCCAAGCGGTTTTCATCAACATAGGGTTCTTTGGCAACATCATCAACCGCTGCTAGATAGTCCTGTATGTTTAGGCCACCATAATCCTTACTGATCTGCTCAAGCCACTCCATGCCAAATCCCGGTAAACCACGGCGGTTTGGAGCAACAACAATATAGCCATTCGCAGCCATCATTTGGAAGTTCCATCGGTACGACCAGAACTGGCTAACTGTTCCTTGTGGTCCTCCCTGGCAATACAAAATAGCCGGGTATTTCTTGTTTGGATCGAAGTGTGGCGGATAAATTACCCACACCAACTCTTCTTTATCATCTACTGTTTTTACCCAACGGCTCTCAACCTTTCCCATTGTCAACTGATCCATTAATCCCTTGTTGACAGCAGTCAATGGTTCGTCTTTGCCGGTTGCCGGATCAACTAAATAAAGTTCAGCAGGCTGCGACATCGATACTTTTGTTGCCAAAAGCTTACCCATTCCCGTCTCTTCAACAGTTTGGTAATTGTGTACGCCTTCTGTTAATCGTTGAATATGGCCATCTGCCAGGCTCAAACGGTAAATCTCATCTGTTGCATGGATGTCGGAAATAAAGAAAATAGCTTGTCCGTCTCTACTCCAACTTAAGTGTTCGGCATTCTGCTCCCAGTTTGCTGAATAGTTTTTCTCTTCCCCGGTTTCAAGATTCATCACAAACAAACGAGTTTGATCCGACTCATATCCGTCGCGTTCCATACTTGTCCAGGCCAAATGCTTTCCATCGGGTGAAAAGGTCGGGTTCTTATCGTATCCTTTGTGTGTTTCCGTTAGGTTACGGGTTGTTTCCGTTTCCAAATCATACTCATAAAGGTCCGTATTTGTACTTTCCGCATAAACTTTACCTCGAAGCTTTTTACTCGAGTATACAACCTTTTTAGAGTCGGGGCTCCATGCTACCTGTTCAATTCCATCAAAAGGGCGATCAGGAGCGTCATACTTTTCACCTGCAAGCAGGTCTTTACCATCTTTAATAAGTTCTCCGGCCAAATCAGCAATAAAAACGTGATTGTAGGTATAGTCGTGCCACTGATCCCAATGACGATACATGATATCCGACTCCAGTCGGGCGTTAGCCTTTGGTAAATCAGGGAACAAATCATGAATATTATCATCCAGCTTAACCTGCTTGATGTAAGCGATCTTCTTCGAATCAGGAGAATAGCTGAATCCTGTTACCCCACCTTCGATATCCGAAATCTGCTCAGGCCCTGATCCATCCGCGTTCATTTCCCACAATTGGCTACTACCTGAAGCAGAAGAGATGAAACCGATTTTTTCACCATCAGGTCTCCATGCCGCATTTGATTCATTCGCTGCAGTATTCGTCAACCGGGTCACCTCGCCCCCATCTGCAGGCACAACATATAGCTCACGGTAGCCCTTATTTTCCTCGATATTATAATAAGTAACTGCAAATAATACAGTCTTTCCATCGGGCGATAAACTCGCATTCCCGATTCGCCCGAAAGACCAAAGTACTTCCGGAGTCATCACATTCGAGCTTAATTTCGGTGTTTCCGGAATAAATGTCTTCTCTGTCTCGCTCATTGATTTTGGATTAGTACAAGCACCAATTAACAGTGCCGATAAAACTACAAGGTAAATTTTTCTCATAACCAGTTCTAAATTTTCAGGATCAGAAAAATACATTTTTAATAAAAGATAAAAAAGGACGAATTTATTTATCCTGCATATAAGCCTGAAATTTCCAGCGAAACGCCCCCTAAGAAAGGGTTTTTACTCCGAGAAACAGGCAATATCTGTCAAACCCTTCAAAGATCTGTATAATTAACGAAGCCGAAATTAGCCCTCTGCGACAGACTTGGTTCGAAAGAGAGAGAGATGAAGTATGGATATACGACAAAAATTCCCACCCAATCGACATGACATATTTAGATATTTACATTTATTAGCTACCATTGTTAAAATATCCTGTTTTAATAGCTTATATTTGAGAAAACAAGTAGTTATAAACAGAAAGCATATAAGATGATGAAACAAGTATTTTTAGCGCTGTGCATATCCTTGATTGCTGTGACAAGTTGCACCGCCAGCGACAAACCAAAAACTGGTGATACTACACCGAGCTCGGAAGAAGACAAAACTGTGACTTTGATTAACAAAGACGAATTCTTGAAAAAAGTATGGAACTACAATGAATCTCCGAATGAATGGAAATTTTTGGGAGACAAGCCAGCTATTATTGACTTTTATGCAGACTGGTGCGGACCGTGTAAGATTGCCAGTCCTATATTAGAGGAAGTAGCCAAAGAATATGAAGAAAAGATTATCGTATACAAGATCGACACACAGAGAGAACGAGAACTAGCTAGTGTCTTTGGTATTTCAAGTATTCCCGCATTTTTGTATATACCTATCGAAGGAAAACCAATGATGACAGCTGGTATTGGAAGATCAAAAGAACAAACAAAGCAGATGTTTATTGATAACATTGAGTCTCATCTTCTGGGTAATACAACAAAGTAAATTTCAGGATCACAAAAGATATTAAAAGAGCGGAGTGTTACTTCGCTCTTTTTTGTTTCACTTGTACTGATCACGATATAAACCACTATTTTAATAGCTTGAATTGCCTGTTTGATCGTTAGAATATCTGAACTGCTCATCAATTCTTTAGGTTTAGTAATTGGATGAATAAGCCCATTGATAAATCTGATGTTTCAAGCTAAATTGCTAAGAAATATACTGGATTATGACACCGGAAAAAAGCACTCACAATCAACTAAAAGAATCGAAAACTCTTGGAGTGAACGATAGGATACGCGGCAACAACCAAGAATTCCATGATTTGTCAGACGAAATTAAAAACACACTGGCTACACTTCAGGGATATATTGATTCTATGGACATGCAGTCGTTCTATCAGAAAATTGAAGACCTAAAATATCTGATTGAATACTCAGACGAACTCAACAAGAATTGGTACATGATAAGGGCTTATTCAGGAGCATTAGCAAGATTATTGGAAAAGAAAACGGCGGAACATGCAATAGAGGTATACTCTTACTACGAACAAACCTATGGTGGCCGTCGAATTTTGAAGGACGAAAACTGGTTTGAACAAAATCGATGGGAGTTTTTGGATGAGCTTAAGTCGATAAATAGTATGGAGAAATTGGACAGTTTTGTGGAAAAGCGAACAAAAAAACTAAACGGTTTTTTTCTGGCTTATAAAAGCGAACTACTTATTTTTATCCAGGCTCATAACGACTAATCTAACACATACAACGTTTAAACGCTACATATAATAATAAAGAAGAGGCTTTACAGATCTGAAATCTGTAAAGCCTCTTCTTTTGAAATCAATT
>QKCF01000489.1 GCA_003246935.1 Sunxiuqinia sp.
GTACCATTTAACACATTGCCTTTAGGTATCATCAACATTAACAGCGTTACCATCACCTTGTGCTCAACACCAAACGAAGTACTGCCACTAGAGCAGACTGCACTATACCGGGGCCAGAATCACCTGATTCACGACGAGGTTAATTTCATCATTAAGCTATTTCTCCGTTCCGGAAGTACATACCTGCGTTATCTGAAGGTAATCAACCAACATACAGCAAGAATTGAAGACGAATTGGAACGCTCAATCCAAAACAGGGAATTGAACAAGCTGCTGAAAATGGAAAAATGTCTGGTGTATTTCATCACCTCCCTAAAAGCCAATGAAATTGTTTTGGCAAAACTTAGGAACAGCTTGAAACGCAACTTGAATGAAGTAAACGAAGATCTGCTCGAAGATGCAATTATTGAGAACAAACAGGCACTCGAGATGTCACAAATTTACTCCGATATCCAAGCGGGAATGATGGATGCTTTTGCATCAGTCATCTCGAATAACCTGAACGTCGTGATGAAACAGTTGGCATCAATTTCCATCATTTTGATGATTCCAACCTTAATTGCTAGTTTGTACGGGATGAATGTCCCCAACCATATGGAAAGTGTCAAATGGGCGTTCCCCATTATCATCCTTATTTCGGCATTGATGGCAGGACTGGGGATTTTCATTTTCCGAAAAAAAGATTTGTTCTGATCTGAAAATAGATCGTCCCGGGGGGTGTGTAATACCTTCGGGACATTTTCTTTACTCCCTGAGCATAACCCACAGCCAGGTATTTCTCTTCCAACCTCCTCCTGTTAAAGTGTTTTCACAGGCATTACACAGGAATTTCATTACAATTAATATACGACTAATCAACTCCTAGTATACTGAGGATAAAATGCATGACAAACACCAACTGGCCGACGTTCACTATTCTGCAGCAAGCGACTCTTTATTAACCAAATAGGGATAAGCTTACCTGTTTCTATGTAGAAACGATAAATACATTATTTGCAGAAGATCTCTTCTACTTTCTCAAGTACAGACTCAATTGTATCGTCCATATCGTAATATTTATATTCAGCCAGACGCCCACCAAAGATCACATTCTGAATAGAAGCAGCCTCATTTTTATATTTGTCGAGAAGCTTGTTGTTAAGATCATCGTTTAGTGGATAATATGGTTCATGATCCAAACTGTATTCATGAGGATATTCTTTGGTGATCACTGTTTTGGGCTGCTCACCAAATTCGAAGTGTTTATGCTCAATAATGCGTGTGTATGGGACAGAAGATTCAGTCCAGTTTACGACTGCATTTCCTTGGTAATTACAGGTATCCAGCACTTTATTTTCAAAATGGAGACTACGATACTCTAATTCTCCAAATTTGTATTCAAAAAACTCGTCAATTTTTCCAGTATATACAATTTTGTCTGCAATGCTTTCCATCTCTTTTCTATGTACAAAGAAGTCAGTCGAAAGGCGCACCTCTATGCCATCGAGAAGCTTTTCAAAGATTGTATTGTATCCGCCGATAGGGATTCCCTGACATCTGTCGTTGAAGTAGTTATTGTTAAATGTAAAACGGAATGGCAATCTGCGAATAATAAAAGCCGGTATTTCGGTAGCGGGCCTACCCCATTGTTTCTCGGAGTATCCTTTAATCAATTTTTCATAAATATCCCTACCTCCCAATACCAGAGCTTGCTCCTCTAAGTTTTTAGGGTTGGTTATATGACGATACTCCGCTTTTTGCTCAGCAATCTTTGCTTTCGCCTCATCGGGTGTCTTAACCCCCCATAATTGAACAAAAGTATTCATATTAAAAGGCAAATTATAGATCTCGTCTCTATAACGAGCCATGGGACTATTAATGAAAAAGTGGAATTCTGCAAATTGGTTTACATACTTCCAGACTTTGGAGTTAGAGGTGTGAAAGATATGCGCACCGTATTTGTGAACATTAATACCTTCGACTTTCTCATTATATAAATTTCCGGCAATATGATCACGTTTGTCAATTACTAAACATCGTTTACCCCTCTTTGTCGCTTCGTGGGCAAAAATGGATCCGTAAAGTCCAGCTCCAACGATTAGATAATCATACTTACAATATTCCACGCCTATTCTCCTTATTTATTTTATTTTCGATAAAAAACGCCTTGTTAGTTGCAGGCCAACTTTAGCGCTGACTGAAGATACTCACCATTGGTTATTTTACGCTTTATCTTCAGCACATTGTTTACCATTTCTTCGTGCTCTTCCTTTGTCAAACGGTCAAAAATTGCTGGTAGTTCTTCAAGCGAATCAACAATAACCCCAATATTATTCTTTTCTACAAATGGGGCTAACGCTGCTTGCTTCCACATAATTAATGGAAGCCCACATTGGATATAAAGAGATGTTTTGTGAGGATTATTTAGTTTCAGATACTCCCCAAATGGCCCGGCACAAGTATCAATGCTAGCGCCATCCCAAACCAATCCAAACGAGCCTTCAATTTTCTCAACCACCTCTTCTGGTGAAAAAACACCCATATATTCCGTATTTTCCACATTATTAGGGCTTAACTCCTCACTATATCCTGGTCCATAAAGACGAAAGGAAAGCGAATTGGATTTTAACTTATACAATTCGTAGATAAAATTATTCTTGCGTGTAGACAAACCTCCTGCATACACAACCTTGTATCGCCCGTCTGTATCGGAAGCGATGGCTTCATTTGATTGTCCATCAAACAGGTAATCAAATATTTCAAGCGAAATCAGGTCAGAGGTTACCCCTTGTTCCTTTAAAAAAGTAATCATTGCCTTATTGTGTGCGATCACTGCGTACGAACGATTAAATAACTTGGATTCTTGACTTTCGCTTTTGTGAGCTGTTCTCTGAGAGTCGATATCATGAAGCAGAGTTATAACTTTACATCGTTTTATTTCTGCCGCTTTTAATAACATTTTATAGTATTTGCTTAACGGATATTGAAGTACTAAAAAGGAATCAAAAGGTAAGCGAACTGCCCCAAGGGTAACACTGAGAAGAGTATAAAAAAATGAAAAGATTTTATTCTTTTTTGTCCGAAGAGGTAATCCTATATTTTTCACCCCAGCGCGTTCAAAAATAATTTCACAATCAACCTTAGCTTTAATTCGTGCACTGGAACGCGCATGATAATTTTTAGAAACATAATACATACTCATCTTTTTCGATTAGATCTTCCGTTAGTTTTATACTGTGTTCTGGATTTTGCTCATTTCAAATATACACCTTTGCTCATTTCTCTTTAACCTTTTTAGTATATATTTTAACTTCTTTATAATTCGCCACGGAAAACCCTAATTTTCCACAAATCATTTAGCTGCGATTACTGCCAACTAGAAGAATTAATGTTTCAAAACGTAATGAAACGTGAGTTCGAGCTAAGCAAAATTAGCTATTTGATTTGTCTCGATGATTTCCTGAACTTTCAATGTTGGTTTTTTGGGCATAAAGGAATATGCAATTAAGCCTGAAAGCAGGTTTGATAGGAAGTTTTCAAAGCTGCGGTGC
>QKCF01000453.1 GCA_003246935.1 Sunxiuqinia sp.
TACTCAAATCTGGACATGGGTCAACGACCCTTGGCCATGGGAAAGGGGAGTGTAATTTATGTGGCAATATGAAAAGAAGTTACAGTATCCGGTAAATATTAAAAATCCTAATCCTGCACTTGCAAAAGTTATTGTCAGTCAGTTCGGAGGTCCAGATGGAGAGCTTGGTGCTGCAACACGTTATTTAAGTCAACGGTTTACTGCTCCAAAAGCTGAGGTGAAAGGTATATTAAACGATATAGGTACATCCTGGGAGGAAATGCCCCTATCATCCTGTAAATCGATTTTTGATGCGTTATTATCGGGATTTTTATCCCCGGAGGCTTTGAGAATAGCATAGCTCCATTTATGAGGTAATAGGTTTAAATGTACATCAATATGGTCGCAATCGTGGACTGTAATTTGATTTAAGATATGGCAGTAAAAGGCTTTATCTGATTTCGACCCATCCACAATTCCCCACAATTCATTTTCAATATCATTCATTAAATCTTGATAGTTCCTCGCTAATAAATTTTGCTTTTCAACGCTTTCAAGTAGCCCCTGTGTCTGGGCAATTTCGCCGTCGATTTTTGCTCTTGCTGTCATAAATTCTTCCTTTTTAATATTTCCGTCCATATAAAGTTCAATCAGCCTAGCCTGTTGCTTTTCAAGATCAGCAATTTCACCTTCCAGCTTCTTTATTTCAATGCTATTTGTATCCTTTGTGACTATGGAATTTATAACTGAAAGTATGTTTTCAAGTATGATATTTTTGTCAAAATCCAAGCTTTTTAAAACTAAGCTCATAATATGCTCGGCATCCTCATTACGAATACTATCGTTTGAACAACCCACCTGATTGCCGGCTGAATCGATATGTGGTCTTCCATACTTGACTGCCTCGTTGCAACGCCAAGCCTTATATTGACTTCCATTTTTGCGTGTCTTATACCTCGATACAAAAGAAACCCCACAAGCACCACATTTTATTTTGCCAGAAAAAGCATAGCGGTTTGAGTGCTTAGCAATGCGTTCTTGAGATACTGAACGACCTTCCAAAATCTCGCTTGCCTTTTCAAACATTTCTCTGCTGATAATAGCCTCGTGGTGGTTTTGGAGGACTACAAACTCCTCCTCACCACGATTGTTTTTTTTGTCATGAGAAAGATAGTCGGGGGTAAAGGTTTTCTTTTGGACTAAATCTCCACAATATTTCTCATTGCGTATTATTCTCAAAATGGCTGAGTTTGACCATTCCTTAAGCCGTGAAAGTGTTAGAATTCCAGCCTCTCTAAGCTCACGAGCAATAACAAAAGTGCCTTTATTTTCATTAACAAACTTTTGAAAAATAAGACGGACAACCTCTGCTCCTTTTTCATTTAAAATTAGCTGTCCCTCTCTCACATCATATCCCAGCATATCTCTCCCAAAAACTACACCCTGCTCCATTCGCCTTTTCTGCCCCCATTTCACACGGTCAGAGGTCTTTCTACTTTCCTCCTGTGCAATGGATGACATAATAGTAAGCCTTAGCTCGGCATCAGGTTCAAGCGTGTTTATGTTATCGTTTAGAAAAATGACACCAACGCCTATGCGTTTTAGCTCTCGAGTAAAAAATATGCTGTCTAATGTATTACGAGCAAAACGGGAGATTTCCTTCGTGATTATTAAATCCACTTCACCAGCTTTTGCACTGGCAATCATACGATTAAATGCTTTTCTTTTTTTCGTGCTAGTACCTGAAGTGCCTTCATCAGCGAATATCTCGCTCAACACCCATTCAGGGTTACGCTCTATATACTCTTTAAAATATCGTTTCTGACTTTCAAAGGAATTTGTCTGGTCTTCTCTATCCGTTGAAACACGACAATATGCACCCACTCGCATTATTTTCTTTTCCATAATACGGTCTTGGTACATTCTTTCATAATTTATCATTAAAATTGATACCTTTCATAAAGATTATTAATACTTATTTGTGCCTAAAACAGCGTTTTAAATTCAAATTAGTATCACTAACATTAACGCTCTGAATAGGCTAAAAGTCAAGTAATACAGGGGTTTAGATTGTAAGTATTAAGCTAATAATTTGGTTCATCACATCTGCTCTCGGTCTGCCTGTTCCAAGTGGTAGCCACTCGATTGGTGGAATGTTAAAGGTTGAATTTTCTGAGAATGAGTTAATTAAATCAACCACGCCCTCAATAGCTGTTCTGATTTCCATAATATGATAAACCCAGTCACGAACCTGTGTTGTTCCAGCGATAATTTCGCCCGACCACACATAAGCTGTCATTCCATAATAATTGCGAATATTGTTTATAGCCGTTCTCATTGTGAGAATATGAGTGGCTTTAACATGGGTAGCGTTTGGTATAATTTCCTCAAATGGTGAAGATAAAAGTGTAAATGCTCGTGTAACAACAACACTTTCAGAGTTTTCGTCCTTGACCTTTATGCTGATATTGTATGCCCCAATAGGTGCAGTATCATTTCGGAATATGGTCTTTTGGTTATTACCAATCTGACCACTCTGCGAGAAATTATTAGGATTATCAACGCTATTCATCCAGCTTTGCGAAGTTCCATAAACCCAAACGGTCTGTGGCTCACCGTCCAATTCTATGCCTGTTTGAATCAGAAATCGTGGCTGTTGGTTATAGGTCTTGCTCCCATTTTTCAGTGTGATAACAGTTGGCGCTGGTGGGAGCGTGTTTTTGCGTACACTATTGCTGATAACATAAGCAGAAATTGCGTCCAAGGAATCTGTAACGGCAATTCGATATCGTGTGAATATGCCCGAAACGGGATTTGCTGGAACTTGCTGATTTCCCAAAGTGCTACTTGTGACAACGGTTGTTACAGCCTCCCACGCACCCCAGCTAGAATTATTTGTAGATGTAGATTGTTGAATTACATAGTTTTTTATCGTACTTGTTCCCACAATCGTTCCTGACCATTCAAGCGTAATCGTTGAACCTATGTAAACTGCGGGGCTTGCACTGAAAATGCTAGGAGGTATCGCAAGGATATTTTTACGAACTGTGTTAGAGGATATTTTCCGATCTGAGTAATATGAATCCCCCGCCGAACCACGAGTGCGTATCTGATATCGTCTGTAATTCCCACGAACCGAGGAGATTGTAACTGCTACTGTGCCACTAGGCTGTGAAGAATTAACAACTAACAGTGCGTTCCAACCGCCCCAAGTGGTGTTGTCGGTTGATTCGCTGTACTCAATCTCATAGGCTGTAATTGGGTTTCCAGCTCCACCGATAGCCCCTGACCAAGAAAGAATAGGGTTGCCCTCTGCTACTGTCATATTCAAAGAGCAGGAAGTCGGCGCAGTGCAAGCAGTTATATTGCAAAATATGCTGTTGCTTGTTTTTTCGTTGGAGTTGTCAACACCGTTCAAAAAATGTTTAAAAATAGCGTTTTAAAAATGTAGGTAAAAGGCGTAAAAATCAGTCATGTGAAAATAGAGTATTCACATTTTGTTTTTGTTTCATAAGCTCTTTTCTTTCTTTAAGGCGATAGCTCTC
>QKCF01000370.1 GCA_003246935.1 Sunxiuqinia sp.
GTAAATTAAGAGAATAGGAAATAAGAAAGTATTTAAAAAAGAATAAGTAGCCTAAGCTACTTATTCTAAACCTTTGCCGTGGCAACTTTTATATTTTTTACCGCTTCCGCAAGGACACGGATCATTACGACCGACTTTCTTTTCTACATGAACCGGCTGAACTTTTTGCGGCTCTTGAGGCGCCTGCCTTCTTGATGGTGCTTCGGGCATGTCCGATTTTTGAATTGAGTATTTACTCATATCTGTTCTTCGGGCTGCTTCCACTTCACGAACCTGATTTGGATCTGAAATAGGAATATGTCCTTTCATTAAAGTTGAAACAATATCCTTATTCACTTTCCCAACCATCTGTTTAAACAAATTGAATGACTCGAACTTGTAAATCAACAGCGGATCTTTTTGCTCATAAGCAGCATTCTGTACCGATTGTTTCAAATCATCCATCTCACGAAGTTGCTCCTTCCACGATTCATCGATGGTAGCCAGTACAATTTGTTTTTGGTAAGATTTTACAAGCTCTTTACCGTGGTTATTGTATGCTTTCTCCAAATTGGTAATAATCTGGAAGATACGCTTGCCATCAGAGATTGGCACAACAATATTCTGGTACAAGTGCGACTTGTTTTCGTAAACATCTTTGATTACGGGGTAAGCTTGTTTTGAAATTGTCTCAACCTTACGGGTATAAGAGTCGATCATCGTTTGGTAGATCTTTTCAATAATATCTTCAGGTTTCATTTGTTTGAAGTCATCCTCGTGAACAGGCGATTCAATTGACATCAAACGCATTAGTTCCAAATTGAAATCTTCAAAGTCACCGCCATAATACTCATTGACTACTGCTTCAACAGAATCGTACATCATGTTGAGCAAGTCCACTTCCAAACGTTCGCCATACAATGCGTGACGACGTTTTTTATAAATCACCTCACGTTGTGAGTTCATCACATCGTCGTATTCCAGCAAACGCTTACGAATACCGAAGTTATTTTCTTCAACTTTTTTCTGTGCACGCTCAATGGATTTGGTGATCATCGAGTGTTGAATAACCTCTCCTTCTTCCAAACCTAAACGGTCCATAATTCCGGTGATACGATCTGAGTTAAACAGACGCATCAGATCATCTTCCAATGATACGAAAAATTGCGAAGAGCCCGGGTCCCCTTGACGTCCGGCACGACCACGCAGCTGTCGGTCAACACGACGAGAGTCGTGGCGTTCGGTACCAATGATGGCCAAACCACCAGCATCTTTTACTTCAGCTGACAGCTTAATGTCGGTACCACGACCGGCCATGTTCGTTGCAATTGTCACCATTCCGTTTTTACCGGCATCCGCAACAATTTCAGCTTCCCGTGCATGCAGTTTCGCATTCAATACATTGTGCTTGATTCCGCGGAGCTTCAGCATACGGCTTAATAATTCAGAAATCTCAACCGAAGTTGTACCAACCAAGACTGGACGTCCGGCTTCGTGCATTTCGACAATTTCCTGAATTACTGCATTATATTTTTCACGTTTTGTCTTATAAACCTTATCGTTCCAGTCGTTACGAACAATCGAACGGTTCGTAGGAATTACAACGACATCCAGCTTATAGATGTCCCAGAATTCTCCTGCTTCCGTTTCCGCAGTACCAGTCATACCTGATAATTTGTGGTACATACGGAAGTAGTTCTGTAAAGTAACTGTTGCGAATGTTTGTGTAGCTGCTTCAACTTTTACACGTTCTTTGGCTTCAATCGCTTGGTGCAAACCGTCTGAGTAACGACGGCCCTCCATAATACGACCTGTTTGCTCATCAACGATTTTCACTTTGTTATCAATTACCACGTACTCCACATCTATCTCAAACATGGCGTAAGCTTTCAGCAATTGGTTAATTGTGTGAACTCGTTCTGATTTTACAGCGTAGTTCTGCAGCAATATATCTTTCTTTTCAACTTTTTCCTGGCTGTTTAACTCTGTGCTATTTTCAATTTCAGCAACAGAAGAACCAACATCCGGTAAGATGAAGAATTCCGGATCATCAACGTCGGAAGATATTAAGTCGATACCTTTATCAGTCAACTCTACCGAGTTCATTTTCTCATCAATAATGAAGAAAAGAGGATCGGTTACAATATGCATATTCTTGCTGTTGTCCTGCATATAGTAGTTCTCAGTCTTCTGCATAGTAGCTTTGATGCCCTCTTCGCTCAAAAACTTAATCAAAGCTTTGGTCTTTGGCATCCCTTTCTGCGCACGAAGAAGCTGCATTGCGCCTTCTTCTTTTTCGTCTTTCGTTGCATCCGCTTTGCCCAACAAGCGCTTCGCATCAGTCAGGCATTGCATGGTATAGTTTCTCTGCGCCGAAACCAGACGTTCAACGCGAGGCATTAACTCTTCAAATTTCTGATTATCTCCTTTCGGAACCGGACCTGAAATGATCAACGGAGTACGAGCATCATCAATTAAAACTGAGTCGACCTCATCGACAATCGCAAAGTGATGTTTCCGTTGAACCAGGTCACGCGGATTAATTGCCATATTGTCACGTAAATAGTCGAAACCGAATTCGTTATTCGTTCCATATGTAATATCTGCGTTGTATGCTTTGCGACGTGCATCCGAGTTTGGTTGATGTTTGTCAATACAATCGACACTCAAACCGTGAAACTCAAAAATAGGTCCCATCCACTCAGAGTCACGTTTTGCCAAGTAGTCGTTTACAGTAACCACGTGAACCCCTCTTCCGGCCAAAGCATTCAGGAATACTGGTAAGGTGGCAACCAACGTTTTACCTTCACCAGTCGCCATTTCGGCAATTTTACCACTATGCAAAACAATACCACCAATTAACTGCACGTCGTAATGGATCATTTGCCAGGTAATCTCGCTACCTCCGGCTATCCATGAATTATACCAGATAGCTTGTTCTCCGTCAATTTCAACGTTATCTTTTACTGCAGCCAAATCACGATCAAAATCTGAAGCTTTAACAACAACTTTTTCGCTTTCGGTAAAACGCTTCGCAGTTTCCTTAACAACTGAAAAAGCAGCGGGAAGAATTTCATTTAAAATTTCTTCGATTTTCTCATCAATCAGTTCTTCTAACTTATCGACGCGCTGATAAAGTTGTTCGCTTTCCTGGATTCCAACTTCCTCAGCCTTAGCCTTCAGTTCCGCAATTTCTTGCTCTTCGGGCTTAATTCTGTCTTTTATGATTTGTTTGAGTTTCTCTGCTTCCGCTCTAAGCTCATCATTGGAGAGTTGAGTAATTCGGGCATATTCTTTTTTGATGTTTTCAAGAATCGGGGTAATTTCCTTGATATCCCGGTCCGATTTGTTCCCCAGAAATTTTCCAAGGAGTTTACTAACAAAAGCCATTCTATCTAATTTTTTTCTTATAAATCTACTTGACTGCCCACAAAAGTAATTATAATGAATTACTATACTACTTGCGGGTTCTTTTTTTTCAATAATAATTATGCCATCCTTTTTGCAGTCAAAAATGAAGACAGAATAGCATATTTTCGGGCTT
>QKCF01000075.1 GCA_003246935.1 Sunxiuqinia sp.
CCCAGTCGGATGATTGATAGATAGAACAGGTAAACTGCAATGCCACCAATGAAACCTCGTAGAAAAAGATTCTTTCGGTCTCTAAATTTGAGCGGAATCAGTTTGAACATGGCTAAAACGCCGATAATCGCCAGGCCTATGGTGAAGCGAACAAAGCTGGAATGAAAAGATGAAACATGCGGAATGGCGCGCACCAGGATGGCCATTAATGCAAACATGAAAACGGAGCCGAGGGTGAGTAAAATTCCTTTGAGGTTTGGTGACATACCTTTAGCTGATGGTGGTGGACGTTGGAGTAAGGAGCCAAAAAAGCCGGCTGTTAACCGGCTCTTGTTTTATTCTTCGATGATAACAATCTTCTCGATAACATCGCCGGGGCGAATTGCGTCGATCACATCCAGACCCTCGTACACTTTTCCGAAGCAGGTGTGTCGGCGGTCAAGGTGTTTGGTGTTTTGGCGGTTGTGGCAAATAAAGAATTGCGAACCACCAGTGTCGCGTCCCGCATGGGCCATTGATAATACGCCGCGGTCGTGGTACTGGTTGTCGCCGTCCAGCTCGCACTTAATCGTGTAGCCTGGGCCACCGGCTCCTGTACCGTCAGGGCAACCTCCCTGGATCACAAATCCCGGAATAACACGGTGGAAAGTCAGTCCGTCATAGAATCCGGATTTGGATAATTTTACAAAATTTTCTACTGCTATTGGAGCATCTTCTTCGTAGAAGTTCACTTTCATTAGTCCTTTAACAGTGTGGATTTCTGCTCTTTTCATCGTCGTCTGTAATTAATGTTCGTAGCAAAATTACAAATATTCCCGATGAATACAGCAGGCTATCGTTTTAGTTCGTTCCTTTTGTCGAATTGAAGTAAACTGGTCGATAGTAGCATAGATGCAAGCAGGTAGAGGAGTAGGTTATCAAGGGTATTGCTGATCATCCTTTTGAAATTGAAGATTTTGGCAACAGCCCGAATGATGAAGTAGGTAACTCCGTTGTCAATAGTATGTATGAGGATGCAAAGGGATATTGATCGGGTTTGCCAATAGATAATTCCAATAAAGAGGCTAATGAAAAATGAAACTGCAATTTGATAAATTTTGGGTATTCGAAATTGTGCTTCTGTTTTCTCTATACAAACCTCTGTAAATTATAGTATGAAAGTATTTTATTGGATTTTATAGCAAACGGTAATAAAATATCAATTTGTTTTGAATTGATATTAATTATTTGTTTGTCAGTGTGTTGTGTTGGATAGCAGGTTCCTTTTTTGAGAAATTATTCCGAACTTGAAGTAAAAATTATCGCTATGAAAAAGCCAATCGAAGATTTTATTAGTGATTTTATGGCTTATGTGAAAACCATTGATCCGAATCAGCTCGAGTTTCATCAAGCTGTACACGAAGTCGTTGAATCTCTGGCGCCTTATCTGTTGGATAATCCGAAATATATGAAATTGAAGATTTTGGAACGATTGGTTGAACCCGAGCGTGTTATCCATTTTCGGGTTCCCTGGCTTGACGATAGAGGAAATATACAGGTTAACAGAGGATTTCGGATTGAGATGAACTCTGCTATCGGACCTTACAAAGGCGGGCTGCGTTTTCACCCAACCGTGAATTTGAGCATTTTGAAATTTTTGGCTTTTGAGCAGGTTTTCAAGAACAGCCTGACCAGCTTACCAATGGGCGGAGGCAAAGGTGGCTCTGATTTCGATCCGAAAAATAAGTCGGATATGGAAGTGATGCGGTTTTGTCAAAGCTTTATGAGCGAACTATTCCGTCATGTTGGTCCAAATACCGATGTGCCGGCCGGCGATATTGGAGTTGGTGGACGCGAAATCGGTTTTTTGTTTGGGCAGTATAAAAGATTGAGAAACGAGTTTACCGGAGTATTGACAGGGAAGGGTATTGAATGGGGAGGTAGTTTGATCCGCCCGGAAGCAACAGGCTACGGAACCGTGTATTTTGCACAGGAAATGATGAGTACGAAAGGGGAAGATTTGACAGGAAAGGTGGTGACAATATCCGGTTCGGGTAATGTGGCGCAATTTGCTGCTCAGAAAGTTTTGCAGCTTGGCGGTAAAGTGGTGACAATGTCTGATTCGAGTGGTTTTGTGCACGATCCGGATGGAATTGATGAGGAAAAGCTTGCCTACATTTTTGAATTGAAGAACGAGCGTCGTGGCAGGATTAAAGAATATGCGGATAAATATGGTTGCCCGTATTTTGCAGGTCAACGACCTTGGTCTATTCCTTGCGATATTGCCTTGCCTTGCGCCACTGAAAATGAGGTTCAAGAAGAGGATGCGCTTCAGCTTCTCAAAAATGGTTGTCAGGTTGTGGCCGAGGGGGCAAACATGCCCTGTACGCCTGAAGCTGTGCACGAATTTTTAAAAGCGCGGATTCTTTATTCGCCCGGGAAGGCATCGAATGCAGGAGGTGTAGCTGTGTCAGGGTTAGAGATGGCGCAAAATAGTATGCGCTTGAATTGGACTCGTGAGGAAGTTGATGCGCGTCTGCATACGATCATGAAAACAATTCATGAAATGTGTGTTAAGCATGGCGTTAAAAACGACGGTTGGATCAATTATGTGGATGGTGCCAATATTGGCGGGTTTGTGAAAGTGGCGAATGCAATGATTGCTCAAGGTGTTGTATAAAGAAGTTTGAAAAAAGAAGTTCATGTGCCGACTTATCAAGAGTCGGCTTTTTTGTTGCTATTAAACATCTTGTTCGTTAAGAAACTTGTTCGAAAATCAGCTTTTCATGTTGTTTTCATCGCTTCCTTTGCTTTGTGTTTTCGATCATTGTTAATCAATCTCCAAAAGCGATGAGAACGGATATTAATGAATTTATGGAGGCCTTGAAGGCCCGTACTCCGGGTGAAAACGAGTTTCATCAGGCGGTGCAAGAAGTGGTGGAAACCATCTGGGACGTGTATCAGAAAAATCCCCGATATCAAAAAGCAAAAATCTTAGAACGTATGGTAGAGCCGGAGCGTGTAATCATGTTCCGTGTGCCGTGGATTGATGATCGGGGAGAGGTTCAGATAAACCGAGGTTACCGGGTTGAGTTTAACTCGGCGCTGGGGCCATATAAGGGGGGACTTCGTTTTCACCCAACTGTAACTCTTTCAATACTGAAATTTTTGGGTTTTGAGCAGACCTTTAAAAATAGTCTGACGACTCTTCCGATGGGAGGTGGTAAAGGCGGATCTGATTTTAGCCCGAAAGGCAAATCAGATAACGAGATCATGCACTTTTGCCAGAGTTTCATGACAGAGCTGCAGCGACATATTGGTCCGAATACTGACGTGCCAGCCGGTGATATTGGTGTCGGTGGTCGTGAAATTGGTTATTTGTTTGGCCAATACAAGCGTATTCGAAACGAATTTACAGGTGTTCTTACCGGAAAAGGTTTGGCTTGGGGAGGAAGTTTAATCCGTCCCGAGGCGACAGGCTTTGGCGCTGTATATTTTGTACATCACATGTTAGATCATTTGGGAAAAGATATCTCTGGTCATACTTTTGCTGTTTCCGGATTTGGAAATGTGGCTTGGGGGGCGATCATGAAGATTAACGAGCTCGGCGGAAAAGTAGTCACAATCTCCGGTCCCGATGGATACATTTACGACCAGGAGGGTATCAGCGGCGATAAAATTGACTATCTCCTTGATTTGCGCGCAACCAATAACGATATCGTTGAACCCTATGCGCAGGAGTTTGGTGCACAATTTTTCGCCGGGCGCAAGCCATGGGAACAAAAAGTTGATATCGCGATTCCATGTGCAACACAAAATGAAGTTGATGTCGAGGATGCAAAAATGCTGGTAGCAAACGGTTGTTTCTTGCTCGCTGAGGCTTCGAATATGGGATGTACTGCAGAAGCGGTTGAATATTTGATTGAGCATATCAACTATGCCCCAGGTAAGGCTGTAAATGCAGGGGGTGTTGCAGTATCCGGTTTGGAGATGACTCAGAATAGTCAGCGTTTGAATTGGACGAGGGAGGAAGTTGATGCCCGCTTGCATTTGATTATGCGCGAGATTCATGAAACATGCGTGAAATACGGTAAAAACGGGGAGCGAATAAATTACGTTAAAGGAGCTAATGTGGGTGGTTTTGTAAAAGTAGCCGATGCAATGTTGGCTCAAGGTATTGTATAGATACGAATCGGTTATAACAGAGAACCGGCTGTAAAGTTAGTTGCTTTTAGCCGGTTTTCTATTGAATTAGTAATAAGATAATATTCGAAAAACATCCTGTTCCAATATTACTATTTACTTTGTTATAAATTGTCAAGAAACATGCTAGTTGATACACACTCTCACATTTATACAGAGGAATTTTCGGACGATATAGCTGATGTTATTCAGCGTGCTTATGAAAATGAGGTCCGGAAAATTATACTCCCCAATATTGATAGTTCAACGATTCGGAAAATGTTGGATCTCGCTGACGAGTATCCTCAGATTTGTTACCCGCTAATGGGCTTGCATCCGACTTCTGTAAATGAGGATTACGAAGATGAACTTGAGTTAGTTGATTTTTGGCTGCAAAAGGAAAAATTTTATGGCGTTGGGGAGATCGGTATCGATTTGTATTGGGATAAGACTTTTGTAAACGAACAGATAGATGCTTTCCGTCGTCAGATTCGAATGGCGATCAAATATGACTTGCCTATCGTTATTCATTTTCGGGAATCATTCAACGAGGTGATGCAAGTTTTGCACGAGGAAAAAGCTCCCGGGATGAGAGGTGTCTTCCATAGTTTTTCAGGGACATTGGATCAAGCCAATCAGGTGGTAGATCTTGGGTTTAAGCTTGGAGTGAATGGTGTTGTTACGTTTAAAAATAGCGGTATGGATAAAGTAATTCAAAAGATTGATCCATATCATATAATATTAGAGACAGATGCACCATATTTGACACCGGTTCCTTTTAGGGGGAAACGAAATGAAAGCTCTTATCTGATTTATGTCGCTCAAAAAGTCGCCGATCTGTATCAAATAAGTGTTCAGGATCTAGCTAAACTATCAACCCAAAACGCAGAAAGTCTATTTCAAATTTGAAAATAATTCTTGATGCTTATTAGTTCCATGAACAAACAGGTGCCTTCAATTTTGATTGTCTATACCGGAGGAACAATCGGTATGGTGCAAAAAGATGGTGCCCTTAATCCTGTAAAATTCGATCAAATTTTAGATGAAGTTCCAGAGCTGAGTCGCTTGGGGTATCATCTTGAGTCAATGACTTTTACTCCGCCTATTGATTCGTCGGATATGACGCCAAAGAAATGGGCAAAACTGGCCAAGATCATTCAAAACAACTACAGTAAGTTTGATGGTTTCGTCGTGTTGCATGGAACCGACACAATGGCGTATACGGCCTCTGCTTTAAGCTATATGCTCGAAAATTTGGATAAGCCTGTGGTTTTAACCGGATCACAGTTGCCCATTGGGATTCTTAGAACAGACGGTAAGGAAAACCTGATTACTTCAATTGAAATTGCCGCAGCAAAGCAAAATGGCATGGCAGTAGTACCGGAAGTCTGCATCTATTTTGATTTTAAATTGATGCGTGGTAACCGGACGAAGAAGCGGCATGCTGATCATTTTAGTGCATTCAACTCGCAGAATTATCCGTTGCTGGCAAAAGCAGGTGTGGATATCAAGTATTTCTACGAAAATATTTACTATGCTCGTAAGAAAGGAATACTAAATGTGAATACGACATTTGATGAAAATGTTGTGGTGTTGAAAATTTTTCCGGGTATGAATAAAGCCGTTTTCGACAGTGTCATTAATATCCCGGGTTTGAAGGGAATCATTCTCGAGGCATATGGATCCGGTAACGTTCCAACGGCGGCATGGTTTACCCGGTTGCTTAAAAAGGCGATTCGCCTTCGACTCATAATTGTCACTGTGACACAGTGTGAAGGCGGTGCCGTGAAGATGGGACACTACCAAACAAGTAAAGAACTTTTGGAGGCTGGAGTAATTAGCGGAAAGGATATGACAACGGAAGCAGCCGTCACAAAATTGATGTATTTGCTAGGACAGGGTTTAAGTGAGGACGATATCAAGCTTTACATGAACAAAAGTATGAGCGGTGAAATAAGCGAGTAGTTGTTTTTTTTTTACAATTTTTTTGTAATTTGCAGCCCGAATTTACAGGAGCCAGATCTTGGAGAGGTGCAGGAGTGGCTGAACTGGCACGCCTGGAAAGCGTGTGTACATCAAAAGTGTACCGAGGGTTCGAATCCCTCTCTCTCCGCAGACTCGTTCTAGTAATAACAAACAACGGAAATAAAGAAAATGTTTTTGTGAGGAGTGGAATCTAATTCCAAAACTAACAGAATATCAATCAAATAGTATAAATAAAATAAGGAGATTTACTAATTAAAATTGAAACCAATGATGAAAAAACTATTTGCGTTTATAGCAGTACTTGGGATGCTTTATTTGGGAGCGTCGAACAATGCCGTAGCACAGGACGAAACTGCTACCGACACAACTGCAGTAACAGCCGTTGAAGAAACTGCAGCACCAGCAGTCACTGCTGATGCTGAAGAAGAAGCTGCTGCTACAGCTGAACAAGGTCAATCTTTGCACAGCCAGTTGAAACAAAAGTTCATCGAAGGGGGCGCAGGCTTCATGTCTTTCGTATTGATCTGTTTGATCTTAGGTCTTGCGTTGTCTTTGGAACGTGTCATCTACCTGAACTTGTCTACTTCAAACAACAAAAAATTGTTGTTGAAAGTTGAAGACGCTTTGGCTACAGGTGGTATCGAAGCAGCTAAAGAAGTTTGCCGCAACACTCGTGGTCCTGTTGCAAGTATTTTCTACCAAGGTTTGGATCGTTCGGAAGAAGGTATCGACGTTGTAGAAAAAACAGTTGTTGCTTACGGTGGTGTACAAGCTGGTTTGTTGGAAAAAGGTTTGAGCTGGTTAGCTCTGTTTATCGCTTTGGCTCCTATGTTGGGGTTCATGGGTACAGTAATCGGTATGATCGAAGCCTTCGACGCTATCGAGGTTGCTGGGGACATTAGCCCGTCTTTGGTTGCCGGTGGTATTAAAGTTGCCTTGATTACAACAGTATCTGGTCTTGTTGTTGCGATGATCCTTCAAATTTTCTACAACTATTGTTTGGCAAAAATCGACAGCATTATCAACAGCATGGAAGATGCTTCTATTTCTTTGATCGACATCTTAGTAAAACACAATCTTAAAAAATAATTGAGACTATGAAACTAGAAAAAGTATTAAACATTTTAATGTATGTACTTTTGGCAGTTTCAGCTATTCTGATTGTGTCAATGATGACGAATCTTAGCGATGATAAAGCTGACGCTACCATGGGTACATGGATCAACACAAACTTGTCTTGGTCATACCTACTGTTAGGTGCTAGTACTATTATTGCCGTTGTATTTGCATTTATTCACACATTTTCTGATAAAGCTGCTGCTAAAAAAGGCTTAACAGCGATTGTATTTGCAGGTATTGTTGTTGCTCTTGCTTATGTATTGGCATCTGACGTGATCCCGCAATTCCACGGAGTAGACAAATTTGTTGCAGACGGTAGTTTGACCAACACTGTATCTAAGTGGATTGGTACTACTTTGTATGCAACTTATATCTTGTTGTTCTTGACAATTATCGCAATTGCCTTAGCTCCGCTAACTCGTTTATTAAAATAATTTATTGTGGAATAATTACAGGAAAACTAGATTATGGCTAAAAAAATACCTGAAATACCCGCAGCATCTTTGGCTGACATCGCCTTCATGTTGCTCATCTTTTTCCTGGTAACGACCACAATGGATGTTGACAGCGGTTTGGAACGTAGACTTCCACCGATGCCACCAGAAGATCAAAATGACCAAGATACACCTCCAATTAAGGAGCGTAACGTATTCGTGGTTTTGGTTAACGCCAATGATCAATTACTGGTGGAAGGTGAACCACTTGAAGTAGATCAGTTGAGAGATAAAGCCAAAGAATTTATGGCTAACCCAAATGATTCTGAAACATTGCCGGAAAAGAACTATAAAGAAGTTCCTTATTTTGGTAATATCGGAATTTCCAAGGGGGTAATATCTTTGCAAAATGACCGTGGTACTTCGTACGGAACTTACCTTGCTGTACAAAACGAGTTGGTTGGTGCCATCAATGATTTGAGAGAAGAATTAGCAGAACAAAAGTTCGGCAAAACCTACGATAAGCTGGAGGGCGATCAGCAAGACGCGATTAAAGAAATTTATCCGTCTAAGATCTCTGAAGCTGAACCTAAAAAAGTTGGAGGGAAATAGAATATGTCTAAATTTAGAAAAGAAGGTTCTAAGGATTTACCACCAATTTCGACGGCTTCATTGCCTGATATCGTATTCATGTTGCTGTTCTTCTTCATGGTTAGTACAACGATGCGGGAAGTGACACTGAAAGTTCAGATTCACGTTCCTGAAGCGACAGAACTATCCAAGTTGGAAAAGAAATCATTGGTAAGTTATATTTACGTGGGTGAACCTCAGAAACAATTCCAAAAGGTTTTCGGATCTGAACCACGTATTCAGTTGAACGATCAGTTCTCTCAGCCTGAAGATATCTTAGATTTCATTACAGCTGAGCGTGAAGCTCGTGATGAGGCTGAAGTGCCAATGATGATTACATCTCTGAAAGTTGATGAGTTCGCTAAAATGGGTATCGTTTCTGATATCAAACAAGAGTTACGTAAAGCATCTGCTTTGCACATCAACTATTCGTCTAGAAAGAAATCTGTTGCAGAATAATCTTTTACGACATACATTTGAAGGGAAACTCACTCGGGTTTCCCTTTTTTTATTCATATAACTAACGATACCATGGCTATACTTAAGTTTGATGAAGTACCCTATGAGAAGGTTCGTAAAGGACTGGAACGGAAGATTATTCACACGGATAACCTGATGACCGTGTTAATCGATTTTACCGACGGTCCTTGGGCAGAACCGGAACCACCGCATAGTCATCCTCATGAACAAACGTCTTATGTTGCAGCAGGAGAAATTATTTTTTTCTGCGAAGATGAGGAGCCTGTTCAATTGAAGGCCGGTGATATGTTTGCTGCTCCTTCAGGAAAGAAGCACTGTATCCAATTATTGACTCCTTCGGCAAGGTTGGTTGACAGTTTTAATCCTATTCGCGAAGATTTTCTGAAGAAATAAAAAAGGGAGCTACAAGGCTCCCTTTTGTTACATATAGACAATGGTGGTCTATTCGTTTTCTTTTAGGTCAATTTTGATGCTCAATTCATCCAATTGAGTATAAGCAATTGGTGATGGTGCATCGTTCATTACATCGCGTCCTGAGTTATTTTTCGGGAAAGCAATGGTGTCGCGGATGCTGTCCAGACCACAGAAAAGAGATACTAAACGGTCGAAACCGAATGCAATACCTGCGTGAGGTGGAGCACCATATTTGAAAGCACTCATTAGGAAGCCGAACTGTGCTTCTGCCGACTCTTTGGTAAATCCTAACAGGTCAAACATTTTAGCTTGCAGGTCCGAATTGAAGATACGAACTGAACCTCCACCGATTTCGACACCGTTAATAACAAGGTCGTAAGCGTTAGCCCGAACTTTGCCAGGATCAGTTTCCAGCAATGGAATATCTTCCGGTTTTGGTGCAGTAAAAGGGTGGTGCATAGCGTAAAAACGCTGGGTTTCATCGTCCCATTCCAAAAGAGGGAAGTCAACCACCCAAAGAGGCTTGAATGTATTTTTGTCTCGCAATCCAAGTTGATTTGCCATTTCGAGGCGAAGTTCGCCCAGTGCTTTTAATGTCTTTTCTTTTGCACCCGAAAGAAGAAGGATTAAATCACCTGCTTCTGCTCCGCAAACTTCGGCCCATTTCTTCAAATCTTCTTCGCCGTAGAACTTATCTACTGACGATTTAAGGCTGCCATCCGTGTTGCATTTCAGGTATACCATACCTTTAGCACCAATCTGCGGACGTTTAACCCACTCGGTTAATGCATCCAATTGTTTACGGGTATATTCGCTGCATCCTTTAGCACAGATCGCACCTATGAATTCAGCTTCATCAAAAACTTTAAAATCTTTTCCTTTAACGATTTCAGAAATATCGTTGATCAGCATTTCGAAGCGAATATCCGGTTTGTCGGAGCCGTATTTCGACATGGCTTCCGAATATGGCATGCGAAGGAAGTCACCAACTTCGATGTTTTTAGTCGTTTTGAAAAGAGACTTCGTCAGTCCTTCAAATAAGTTCAATACATCTTCTTGCTCTACGAAAGACATTTCGCAGTCGATCTGTGTAAATTCAGGCTGACGGTCGGCACGCAAGTCTTCATCGCGGAAACATTTCACAATTTGGTAGTAGCGGTCGAAACCTGCAACCATCAACAATTGTTTGAAAATTTGCGGTGACTGAGGAAGTGCGTAAAACTCACCAGGATTTAAACGAGAAGGAACTACGAAGTCGCGGGCACCTTCCGGAGTCGATTTCATCAAAACAGGTGTTTCTGTTTCAATAAATTCGAGCTCATTCAGGTATGTGCGGATTTCGTGAGCCATTTTTGAACGCAGAATCAGGTTTTCGCGAACCGGGTTACGGCGTAAGTCCAGGTAGCGATATTTCATGCGGATGTCGTCGCCACCGTCGCTTTCGTCTTCGATGGTAAACGGAGGCACAGCCGAAGGACTTAAAATATTCAGTTTACTAACTTCAATTTCAATGTCACCGGTTGCAATATTTTTGTTTTTGCTGCTGCGTTCGCGAACAGTACCGGTTACCTGAACTACAAATTCACGGCCCAGTTTCTTAATGTTTTCTTTCAGCTCTGCTGATGAGTTTTCATCAAAAACCAGCTGGGTAATACCAAAACGGTCGCGTAAATCAACGAAAGTCATTCCGCCTAATTCGCGTTTACGTTGTACCCATCCGGCCAATGTAATTTCCTTACCCTGATCTTCAATACGAAGTTCACCACAGGTGTGCGTTCTGTACATAATGGTCGATTCTTTTTGTTTGCCTGCAAAAATAAGCAGTTTTTAGTAATTTAATTGGTAGGTTTGTCATTAATATTGAATTGATTTCATGATGCAGCCCTTTGATGATGTTTACTTTATGAAGCGTGCGTTTCAGGAGGCGCAATTGGCTTACGAAAAAGGCGAAGTACCGGTTGGTGCAGTGGTTGTTGCCAATAATCGGATCATTGCTCGTGCTCACAATTTAACTGAGACGCTTACCGATGTTACTGCGCACGCCGAGATGCAAGCTGTTACTGCAGCAGCGAATTTGTTAGGTGGCAAATATTTGAATGAATGTACATTGTACGTCACTTTGGAGCCGTGCGTGATGTGTGCCGGAGCTTTAGGATGGGCTCAGTTGGGCAAGTTGGTTTATGGAGCCAGCGATGACAAAAGAGGATTCTCAAAGTTTGCACCTAAGGGGCTTCACCCCAAAACAGAGGTTGTTGCAGGGGTCATGGCTGACGATTGTGCTGACTTAATGACCGCTTTTTTTAAAGAACGCCGCTAGTTTTTCCATTACTTTTTCAGCAAAGATTTAAAGGCTATAAATAGCAGTGAATTCGTAGTTTATGAATGTAAACGTTTTCACTATTCGCAAAAGTTGTTTAGTTTTGGGGCAAACTAGAGACCTAATTAAATAGCTATGAAAAAAACGATCTATCTTTCTCTTATCTCATTACTACTACTTCTTGTCGGATGTAATACATCAAAAAAGAAAAGTGAGGAATGGACGTTGGCTACTATTCCTACGATTGAACAGGTTGGACACGTCAATTTACCAGATGATATTGCTCCGGTTAATGCACCATTTGAAACGGTACAGTTTAGTAAACCTGAGTTTCCAGCAGATACTGTTTTTCTTCAGCTTTTACCGGATCAGGTCAATACTGGGGAAATCAATGACGCAATTTCAGCTCTAAGTGAAAAAGGAGGCGGTGTGGTTGCTGTACCGCAAGGCGAGTGGTTAACTGGTCGCGTGGAATTAGCCTCCAATGTCAATTTGTATATTCCAGAAGGAGCAGTACTCCGTTTTAGTGGTTGGGTGAAGGATTTTCAGCCTGCTGTGTTTACTAGGGTTGAAGGAGTAGAAGTCATGTCGCTTGGAGCATGCATATACGCGAATGATCAGGATAATATTGCGATTACCGGGCGTGGGAAGTTAATTGGACCTGCTGGTGGTGATATTCGCGAACGAATTGATCGCTCTGGAGTGATTGAGAATGTGATTGAGGCGACGACTCCGATTAAAGAGCGGATATTTGACGGCAACCAGGAGTCGGGGACGATTTTCCCGCCCATGTTTATTTCTCCGATAAATTGTACTAATGTGTACGTCGAAGGTGTGTCATTGGAGAATACAGCTTTTTGGAATGTCGTACCAATTTATTGCGATCATGTGATCATTCGCGGAATCAACGTCAATTCGGTTGGCGTTCCTCGCGGAGATGGAATTGACATTGAGTCGACTCGCAACGTTTTGATTGAATACAGTACACTTGCTTGCGGTGACGATTGTTTTACGATGAAGGCCGGTCGCGGATTAGATGGATTAAGGGTGAATAAGCCGACAGAAAATGTTGTCGTCCGTTATTGTTTGGCTCGGGAAGGACATGGCGGAATTACAGTTGGAAGTGAAACTGCAGCTGTGATTAGGAATTTGTATGTGCATGATTGCGTGTTTGATGATACCGAGGTTGGGATTCGTTTTAAAACCCGCAGGCCCAGAGGCGGAGGAGGAGAGAATCTGATTTATGAGCGGATTCGGATGAATCTGAAAGCGACAGCTTTTAAATGGGATATGCTTGGCGAGCCCTTGTTTGTTGGCGAGTTGGCAGAACGGTTGCCGGCCAGGGAATTGAATGAACTGACTCCATGGTATCGGAATATTCAAGCAAAAGATATTCTGATTGAAAATTGCACCCATTTCGTTAAAGTTCTCGGGATTCCGGAATCACCGTTGGAGGAGTTAAATATTGAGAATGCAGAGGTAAACTGTACAAATTTCTTTTACGCCCATGATTTGGATAAAGGCTCTTTTAAGAATATGCGACTAAGCTCAAATGATAGTATTCTTGAGTTTGTTGATGCCCGTAACCTGCTTTTTGAGATTTTAAAACATCTGCTCAAAAGATTGATTTGAAGATGGAAGGAGCTTTGACCGACAGTATCCGTTTCAAGGGCTGTTCACATATCGAAAATCAGCTTTGGTTGCGTGAATAGAAGGTCTTACGATAGTTTGAAGTTAAAAGAAAAGAGGATGATTTGCACTCGGCAGATCATCCTCTTTTTGTATATCGATTGAACGTTTAGACTTCTTTTACGTCGAATCCGACCAATTTTAGATCTTCGTAATAAGCAGGATATGACTTGGTAACAACCATGGCGTCGTCAATCTCAACTTGTCCAAAGAAAGCTGCAGGAGCAAAAGCCAGCGCCATTCGGTGATCATGATAGGTTGAAATGAATGGAACTTCTTGTTTTTTGAAAGGTAAGGTGCCATCCCACGCCAGTTCACCGTGTTTAGGCTCGGTTAGTTGAGCGCCAAATTTGGACAATTCGTTCTGAAGGGCAGCAATGCGGTTGGTTTCTTTAATCTTCAATGTTTCCACCCCCGTAAAATGGAATGGAACTCCTTTCATAACGCACAACACAGCCATCGTTTGGGCAATATCTGGGTTTTCGAGGAAGTCCAGATTCAATTTTTTCGGTTGAATATTGGCTGTTTTACGAATGATGATTCCACCTTCGTAAACTTCACTTTCAACGCCGAATGGCTTAAACCAAGGCGCAATGTTACAGTCACCTTGCAGGCTGATCAAGTGGAGATTCGGTAGTTTGATTTCGCCTTCTTCAGCCAACGATAGAATTTCGTACCAGTAAGACGCACCCGACCAGTCACCTTCAACGGTGTACTCAATTGGTTTGTACTGTTGTTGCGGAATGCGAATTTCGTTTCCTTTAAAATGGGCGTCAACTCCAAACTGCTTCATCAACGTTAAAGTCATCTCGATGTATGATCTTGATGTAATGCGGTTTTTCAGGCGCAGCGTTAAACCGTCTTCTAATGTTGGTGCAATCATCAACAATGCTGAAATATATTGGCTGCTGATACTTCCATCCAGCTCCAGCATTTTTCCTTTTAAGTGTGAGCCCAAAATGCGCAACGGTGGAAAACCTTCATTTTCCATGTATTCAATTTTTGCACCCAACTCGTTCAACGCGTCAACCAATACTTTAATAGGTCTTTGTTTCATGCGTTCTGAGCCTGTAATTACCCATTCACCAACAATTTGCGAAAGAAAAGCGGTAAGGAAACGCATCGCAGTTCCGGCGTGGCCGATGTCGAACAGATTTGTATTTGAGTCCAACACTTTCTTCATCACTTTGGTGTCATCGCTGTCCGAAAGGTTCTGAATCTCGTATGGGCTGTAGCTTAGCGCATGAATGATCAATGCGCGGTTGGCAATACTTTTGGAGGCCGGTAAGTTAATTGTACCGTAAACCTTTTTATCGTTTTTCGAAACTTGAAATTTCATATTTGTCAATTGTGATAACTTGAATTAAATGCTCAACTGGCTGTAAAAATCCAGCGCTTCAAAAATCAATTCTTTAGGGCAATCCTGGTTAATTTTAACCTTGCCTATTTCGGAAATCAAGGTGAAGTTAATGCGGTTGCCTTCGTTTTTTTTGTCGTGGGTCATCAGCTCGTACAGCGCTTCATAGTCAGCTTTCTTAATTTCGAATTTGCCATATTTCTCCAGCATCCATATCGAAATAGATTGCAACAATTCTTCGTTGAACCCACATTTCTTAGCTGAGAGATAGAGCTCCGCAATCATTCCATAAACCACTGCATGTCCGTGTAGGATCGGGCGGCCTTCATGTAGTGCATAGCTTTCAAACGCGTGGCCAACAGTGTGTCCAAAGTTCAATGCTTTACGAATATTTTTTTCGGTTAGGTCATTTAAAACGTGCCATTCTTTTACCGCTACCGAGTGAGCAATGATCTCCTGCAGCGATTGATAATTGATGTTGTTTAGGTTGTATTGCATCAATTCGTCCCAATGCTCCGGGCTTTTAATCAGACCATGCTTCAGCATTTCAGCATAGCCTGAAAGGAAATTTTCACCATCAATAGTTTTCAGGAAGTTCGTGTTGATGATTACCGCATCCGGCTCGTTAAATACACCGATTTCATTTTTTAACCCATTGAAATTGATGCCGGTTTTGCCGCCAATAGAAGCATCAACCTGTGATAAGAGTGTAGTTGGTATGTTTACGAACGCCATTCCTCGTTTAAAAGTTGACGCAGCAAAACCACCCAAATCGGTGAGCATGCCGCCACCAATATTGATGAGTAACGATTTACGATCAGCTCCGTTTTTTGAAAGCATTTCCCATACCTTTTCAACTGATGCAACTGATTTGTGAGTTTCACCTCCTTGAATGCTTACCGAACGAATGTTGTATTTGTCAATTAACGATTGAATTAAAGGTAAACACAACTTTGCAGGAATTTCTTCCGTTAATAAGAATACTTTCCCTTCCGGATAGGAACAGATGATTTTTTCCAGTTCCATTTCGATCTGTTGGGAAAAGATAATATTAGAATGTATTTTTGATGCAGTCATCACCTCAATTTTTGGTGCCGCAAAGTTAAAAAAAAATAGGAGCCTCGAGAATTTAAAAGCAATATGAGGCAATTATTTACAATTCAAAAGTGAAATGGAAATATCGAATAAAAACCGTACTGCAAAGCTCAAGCGTATTTTTAACCTTGCTATGCTCGGTTTGGTATTAATTACTTTGTTTTTTGCATGGAAGGATAATATGCTCGTATTTGGGATCTGTGCTGCAATCACTGTTTTATTCTTTCTCGCATTTCAATTTGCGAACATCAACTACATCTATTATAGCTCTGAAGGTGATAAATTGATGGTGCGCTATTACCCGATCATTTCAATTTTTGGGAAAGATTACAAATCAATCGAGTTTGATAAAAGCCTGCTGTATTTTGCAAAAGTAAAACGGATGGGGCCGTTCGCGGATTTATATCTCGCCATTAAAACAAGCAAGGGAATTGCGGAATATCCGGAGGTTAGCCTGATGGGACTAACTCAAGAAGAGATTGCACTGATTGAACATGATTTGAATGCGATGCTGAAGCATTAGGCCTTGACTATTGTTTTGAAAAGGTTTAACTTAATTGAAACCTTTTTGAGATGTCTCAAGCCGATCAATTACCTTATCATATTGCCCTTTCATTAATCCCCGGAATTGGTTGTATTAATGCCAAGAAGTTGATTGCTTACATGGGGAGCATCCAGGCTATTTTCGAGGCGACTGAGAAGCAGCTTCAGAAAGTCCCTGGCATTGGATCTATCTTGGCTCGTAATATTGTTGAAAACCGGAATCTCGAACGAGGTTTGCAGGAGTTGGACTTCCTTCGGAAATATAAAATAAGGACAACTTGTTATTGGGATTCAGATTATCCTGTTCGGTTAAAAAGCTGCGTTGATGCACCTATTGTGTTATTCTCAAAAGGGAGCATTGATTGGGATGGAGAAAAGATTGTTGCCATTGTTGGTACCCGAAATGCGACGGACTATGGAAAGCGGATTTGTGACGAACTGGTTTCCGGAATGGCAGAAAAGGGAGGTTATACTGTTGTTAGTGGTTTAGCTTATGGTATCGATTCGGCAGCACATAAAGCCTGTTTGCAGCATGGCGTACCTACCTGGGGGATATTAGCGCATGGATTAGATATGATTTATCCTGCTTTACATCGTTCGTTAGCTGAGAAAATGCTGGCACAAGGCGGAATCGTCACGGATTTTTTGAGTGAAACCAAACTGGATCGAAATAATTTTCTGAGACGCAACCGCATTGTTGCGGGTTTGGCTGATGCAACGATTGTTGTTGAATCAGCAACTAAAGGAGGGGCATTGGTGACTGCCGATATCGCCGGATCATATAATCGTGATGTGTTTGCAGTCCCGGGGCGTAGCTCCGATATTTTTTCGCAAGGATGTAATGAACTCATACAGCAGAACAAAGCCTGCCTGATTCAATGTTTGAGTGATTTGGAGTTCTTTATGGGCTGGGAAAGGTCGGACACGAAGACGCCTCTGGTACAAAAGCAGCTTTTCGTTGAATTAACGTCAGAAGAACAACAAGTTGTGGATTCACTCAGTAGTGATCCTGTTTATATCGATCAGTTATGCCAGTCGGTCAAGATGCCAATGGGAAAAGTGTCGGCCTTATTGCTTAATCTTGAGTTTAATGGTGTGGTGCAGAGTCTGCCCGGTAAAATGTATCGTTTGAACTAGCGATGCAGTTTTGCATGTCGATTTTTGCATATATCTTTGCGGCATGACAAGTTTCGAAGATCTAAAAGTCAA
>QKCF01000027.1 GCA_003246935.1 Sunxiuqinia sp.
AGAGCTCTATCTCCTTTCTTAATTAAAGCACCTGCCATATACCCCAGCAAAGCAGTTCCAATCGCAGGCAACGTGCATAAAAGCCCTTCCGGATCGAACGGAATACCAAACCCTTTGTACAGATGATCGGTTCCTAAAATCATCGTGTCGAACGGAATCGTCAGGTTTCCTTCAAGAGAATACGGATCGGATCCTCCCGCCACATACATTAAACCCCAATAGCCTAAAAGGATAAAAGCCAAAATATAAGGGAGGTACTTCTTCTGTACTGACAATACAATAATTGAAGCGATCCCGTAAACCATGGCTATCCGCTGCAATACCCCCATAATTCGCAAATGCGAAAAATCTTTTTGCCATTGTGGAAATGAGTTTAAAAACAAGCCAATCGCAAAGATCAGAATCGTGCGTTTTGTAACCCGCCATAAGGAGTCACGATTCAGGACGTTGCCATACTTAGCGAAAGAGAAGAACATGGAAACACCAACAACAAAAAGGAAAAAAGGAAATACCAAATCGGTTGGTGTGCATCCGTGCCACTCTGAGTGTAACAAAGGGGCATACACATGTGCCCAACTTCCGGGATTGTTAACGGTAATCATTCCAACAATGGTAATTCCCCGAAGGACATCAAGAGCCAAATAGCGTTGTGCTGTTTTCATCTTATTAATTCCCAATGCTTATATCGACTTTAAAACCACTCGAATTTCAGAAACAAGGTACTCAAAACCAATAAAGATGCCCGAGAACAATTATCTCGGGCATCTTTTAAATTTCAATTCATCTTTTAAATTTCAGGATCTTCAGGGCAATTTGGGTTATTATCCCGCTCCTCTTGCGGATAAGGATAATAATTCCGGTTACGCTCGCTGGTTAAATCAGAAGAAGGACTGATGGAAAGATTCGGATGAAACCTTCGGCTATCAGCCAATCGCTGTCCCGTGAAGAACAACTCGATACAACGGTTTTTATAGATTTCTTCCAACAATTCCGATTGCGATAAGGAACTTAAATATGTCGTCTGATCATCCATTGCTGCATTCAATCCATAAATATCATCTGTTTTAGTCAACACATCATTCAGATATTCTACAGCATTTGTCAACTGACTCGAGCGGGCATATGCTTCTGCCATATCCAACAAGATCTCACCTGGCAAATACACCGGTATTTGGGAGCTATAAGTTGAAAAGAAACCTTGAATTTGCTTTAAGGTCGCACCTCCTAATTCTTCCAATTCAACCGTATCGGGAGCTGCCAGATAGAAACCGTAACGACCATCCCCTTCCTCAGGAATGTAGTCCCCTTTTAATCCGAAATCATCTTTCGGAAACAAATAAGGCGAACCATTCACCGCGAAATCATAAACGGGGTTATAGTTTTCGTTGTCATACGAAAAAGCAGACATTTCACTTAAATCAATGCCTTGGGCAACAGTAATACAATTGGTGTAATCTCCTTGATAAAGATATGCGCGGGACAACAATGCATCAATACAACTTGCAAGATCGATATTTCCTAAAACGCTTGATGTAAAATCACTTGACAAACCGGAAGCGACTGCACTTTTAGCTTCAATCAGCAACTTGACCACTTCTGTCATTCCTGCATCAAAATCCGAAAACTCAGCATCGCCGTCGTCTGAGTTCATCAACGGAGCTTCCTCGAAATTTTGATAGAGATTAACCAGTGACAAAGCTTTGAAATACTTCGCAAATGCTAAAATTCCGTTTTTGGTTCCATCCTCCATCGTAATATTATCGATGTTTGCGATCAGGTTCTCAGCCTGACCTTTGTCTTTCAAAAGTGATGACCACAGACTACCGACACCCGTGTTGATATTTGTAAGTGATGTGCTTCCGTATGACAGATCCATTGGTGTTTGATAGGTACTCGTTGTACCGATCTCGCGGGTAGTTATCCCCGGAACATAAATCACATATCTCAGGGAAGTCACCGAGTAATGCGTTCTAAGTCCAATACAAACGGCATAGAATCCAGCAACACTGTTATAAGCGTTCTCCTCGTTGGGCTGATTGGGGTTCGAAAACTCGCTGTCGCAAGCTGAAAAGCTGACAATCAACAAGCCCATCAATATATTTCTTAGTACTTTTTTCATAGTTCTTCGGGATTTTAAAAGTTAACATTCACACCAAAAATGATGGTTCTTGGAATTGGCACATTCGCCATATCGTTACCTCTTACCACATTCGACTGTCCTTCGCGGTTAACTTCGGGATCCATGCCGTAATAATTGTCGAATGAGAACAAGTTTCGGCCTGTCAGACTCAGTTTAACAGATTCGCACCAATCAACGTTTGGCTTAATACGATAGCCTAACGATAACTCGCGAAGCTTAACAAATGATCCATCCTCAATGAACGAGTCGTAGATGCTGTATTCAGCCACACCCCATCCTTTCGGACGTTCTCCGAGCAATTCTTTCGCTGCTCCGTCTCCACCGGGATAACGGTTTAAGATTCGTTTATCCCAACTGATAACATCGTATCCCTGAACTGCATCAAACTGCAAGCGGAATGACCATTTTTTGTAGCGCACTTCGTTGATCAATGATGCAATAAAATCCGGGTTCGGATCGCCGATCACCTTTTTCAGGTTTTCACCTGTCGGCTGTCCGTTTGCATCACGCTCTGCAACCGGCTCATTATTTTCGTAATGACCTTTTTCACGTTGTGGAAGACCACTTGAAGTCAGCAACAAGCTGCCATCTTCATTTCTGGCATAATAGTATCCGTAAAACACGCCCAATGGATAACCATTCTTGGCGGCCGACTCACCCCATGCATAGGTAATGATATCACCTTCGATTCCGTTAACTTCGTTTTTGTTTGTACTGAAGGTTGCCGTTAAATCCCAGTTCAGATCCTTCTTTTGGATGACTGCGGCTTTCAACAACAATTCAAAACCCTTGTTGGTCATTGTACCAACGTTCTCCACTCGGTACTCGGCACCGGTTGAAGGAGAAAGAGTCCGTTCGAGCAACAAATCTTCAATATCTTGCTTGTAATAGGTCATCTCCAAACCAAGTCTTCCCTTAAAGAATCCCAGGTCTGTACCTACTTCAAACTCGGTTTGTCTTTCCGGCTTCACATCTTTGTTTCCCAGAGTCCCCGGTTTAATCAATCCTGTTGATCCGTTAATAGAAACGGTACTGTAATTTGTATAGCGGTCGTATGCTTCAATGGCGGTCATATTACCTGCCTGCCCCCATGAAGAGCGTAGTTTGAAGGTGCTAACAATATCGCTAAGCTTACCTTGCTTCCAGAAATCATTATCTGAAATCACATAAGAACCACTCAATTTCGGATAGGTCTGACGACGTTCGTTGTCACCAAAAACAGACGATTCATCAACACGAACAGCTCCGGTTAGAAATAACTTATCCTTGTAACCAAAGGTCTGTTGCAAGTAATATCCCCGAATTGACTTCTCGGCCATATAATCATTTCGTCCTGTTACAGTCCCTGCATTGGACAGTCCCTGCATTGGACGACTCAACAGCCGGGATGAGATTTTCAGCAGACAAGGAAAGAATCTGATACTTTTCGTATTGCATGCTGTAACCCGCAGAAGTTGTCGAAACAATATCATCGGAAATATTGAATGAATAACGTGCATTCAAATCGTTGTTCAGCTTCATTTCATCCAGACTTTCCTTTTGCGACACGCCTTGAGGAGTTGTATTAAAACCAACAGGGACATAAAGCTTACCCATCGAGTTACTGTAGTCGTAACCAAACGTATAGTCAAGCGAGAAA
>QKCF01000289.1 GCA_003246935.1 Sunxiuqinia sp.
GCTTGGTTTTGGTGAGGTTTTTGGCCCTGAAATGTTTATTGGCCTGACAATGGCAGAAGCACAGCCCGAAAACGAATTCTTGCTGATTAAGCTTGCACAGGGAGGAACTGCTCTTTACGGAGCATGGAATCCGGAGTGGGAAGCCGCTAAAGCTGACTATGCAGAAGATAAAGCGTTTAAAAAGGAACTGAAATTATACGAACAACATCAGCAATATATCCGTGAAAATTTGCAGTCTCTGAAAGAACAAGGTAAGCCATACAAAATTGTCGGAATGGCCTGGATGCAGGGCGAAAACGATGCCGCGAAAGAATTATGCGCTAAAAATTATGAAGCCAATTTGAGAAAGATTATTGCAGGATACCGCAAAACATTGAATGAGCCAAACATGCCTTTTGTACTTGGCCAAATAAATTCAACTTATGGCGATTTTCCTAATGGTCCCGGGATGGTTAGAAATGCGCAAAGACAGGTGGCTTTAAATGACCCTTTCACCGAAATAATAATGACCGGCACCGATGAAAACTGGCGCGATTTTCCAAAACATACTGACAATGTGCATTACAATGCAGTTGGGCAAAAACGCTTGGGGTGTGCAATGGCTGCCAAACTTCTCGACTTACAATTCGGTAAAGTAGCAAAACCCTCAACGTTTATCGACAACCATGGAATAATGCGTTGGACCGAAACCAACAGCGAACTTTGCTTGTTTGGGACGAACTACAACGTACCGTTTTCGTACTGGGATTACCGGAAACCGCTGGGTTACGACCAATATAAAGCGATAGACGAGGATGTATACCACATTGCCCGGCTGGGTTTGGATGGTTACCGCATTCACGTGTGGGATGTATTTATCAGCGATTCGCTGGGCAACCTGGTTTATAACGAACATTTCAAACTGTACGACTACCTTCAGTTTAAGCTGAAAGAGCGAGGAATAAAAATGTACGTTACGCCAATGAACCTGTTTACCGATACCGATACCGGATTCGCGGCAAAATATGGAGGAAAAACAGGATGTCTTGGCGATTCGACAGTTTTTCCGGTAATGGAAAATTACCTGAAACAGTTTCTTAACCACGTGAATCCGTATACCGGGATTGCCTACAAAAACGACCCCGATATTGTTGCCGTTGAAATTGTAAACGAACCGGCACACTGGAAAGATGCGACATTGGTTACACCATTTATCAACCGAATGTATGACGCCATTCGAAGCACTGGATATGCAAACCCAATTTTGTACAATATGACCACCTGCGCCGATTTTATTGACGATGTTTTAGCATCGAAAGCAGAAGGCGGTAGTTTCCAGTGGTACCCGTCGGGATTAACCTGCAACCATGATATTAAAGGCAATATGCTACCTATTGTTGACAAGTATTACATTCCTTTTGATGATAAACTGAGGGTAAGTAACCGCCCTAAATTTGTATATGAATTCAGCCCTTCCGATATTGGCGCTTCCGCTACCATGTATACGGCAATGGCGCGCAGTTTTCGCGAGGCAGGCTTTCAGTTTGCTGCCCATTTCGCATACGACCCGCTTCATGCTGCTTATTGTAATATTGAATATCGGACTCATTTTTTAAACCTGGTGTACACACCTGCAAAAGCCGTCGGAATGATGATTGCTTCCGACGCTTTTCATGCCATTCCTTTAACTAAAAGTTATGGACGTTATCCTGAAAACAATCAGTTCGAATCATTTTCACTTGGTTCTGAAAATGATTTAGCAGAAAGGGTAACCGATGAAAAATTTTTGTATTCCAATTCAACCAACACCATTCCTCCCCATCCTGCATCATTGAAACAAATTGCCGGGACTGGAAATTCTGTGCTGGTGAAGTATTCAGGAACCGGAGCCTATTTTTTAGATAAACTGGAAAGTGGTGTTTGGCGATTGGAAGTGATGCCCGATGCTTTTTGGGTAAGCGATCCGTTCTTTGTGCCATATATCGACCGCGAAACGGCTGTGACTGTTTGCCGGAATCAGAAGATGCAAATTGCGCTGCCAGATTTGGGCGAAGATTTTAATATCGTTGGTTTGAATGATGGAAATGAAATGAATAATCATGTTGATAATGATTATTTTACGGTATGTTCGGGGGCGTATTTGCTTACGAAAAAGGGAATTACCTCTCATTTAAATGCTGAAAGCAGGTGGAAGAACATTCATCTGAAAGAATTCCATTTGCCCGAACGCAAGTTGGAGCAAACCTATGTGTTGCACCAGCCTCCGCGCGAATTAAATGCCGGGGAAAAACTTGAAATTTCGGCACAAATTATATCGCCTGAAAAGCCAGCTGAGGTTGAAATAATAATTCTGAAAAAGGGAGGTGGCGAACTTGTTCAAATGAAACCGATGGACGAGTATAATTATCAGGCCGAAATTTCGTCGGGGTATACTGATAAGGAACAGGTCCTACGCTATTATATTAATGTAAAGCAAGGCGAAAACTACACGTTATACCCAGGCAACGAGCAAGGTGGCCATTTGCTTAAACGTCGTATTTACGATGGGGATTTACGATTGGATGATTTCAATCCGTATGAAATTGCGGTCGTTTCTGCTGAAAAACCAGTAGTTTTATTCGATGCTGAAAAGGATTGGCAATTTGTTACTAAAGAAAGCCGAAAAGATGATTTAGAGCTTATTCCATCAAAAATCTCCGGGAAAATGTTGTTAGCAGTATCAGTTCCTAATAGTAAAGCTGAAGAATATCATTATTCACTTGATTATTTTTGCGGAGACCGGATAAATGAACGAATTCCAGCCTTAAAAAATAAAAGCGAGCTGGTTGTCTTCGGGAAATCGCTGACGGACGAACCATGTAAAATGCAGGTTTCTCTACTGTTGAAAAATGGAGCTGCTTTTGGTGATACAATCGAAATTGGTTTGCAGGAAAGAGAATACAAACTTCAGCTGCATAATCTTAGAAAGGTAAAGTCGGTGCTGATACCACGGCCGTACCCCAGATTTCATGCCTATTGGTTTGTACCATCAACTGATGCTAATTTTGATATGGCAGAAGTGGAAAGGATACAATTGTCTTTTTGTTTGGTGAATGATGACGGAGAACCTAAAGAAAAACAAGAAGTGGCCGTTGGGTGGGTAACTTTGCATTAACAGAATGCGTTGTCTCGAAAATACCTTTAATCTGACTGGCTTGGGTACGGGGGCAATTCCGGCTGTTGGTGCAACAGCATTTGCCAACATGAAGGATGATAAGAACAAATAGAACGTTGGGGAAACGGATGATGGATATTCAGGTAGCGGATTTGAAAATTGTGCATAGAACATCGTCAAGGCCAGCTTGATGGTGAAAATTCCCTTGCCTGTTTTGCACAACACTTAGCCTCTAATAAAGCGTTGCTTGCATACGCTTTGTATTGGAGGCTTTGTTGAACTAAACATCGTTGCTATTTAACCGATTGTTAGTTAGTTGTTTGGGAGTAGTGTTTTTAATTGGTTTTTGTTTTTTGT
>QKCF01000047.1 GCA_003246935.1 Sunxiuqinia sp.
AACTTGAAACAACATGAATTACTCCGAATTACAGATAACATCCAATTTTAGCTTTTTGCGGGGAGGCTCGCATCCTGAAGAGTTGGTGGAGCGGGCGGAAGAGCTGGGCTACACGGCCATTGCAATTGTCGACCGGAATTCGCTGGCGGGCATTGTGCGTGCTCATGTTGCTGCCCGGGGCAAGCATGTCCGCTTTATCCCGGCCTGTCGCCTCGATTTGCTCGACGGGCCAAGCTTGTTGGCTTATCCCACTTGCAGCGAAGGCTATTCAAATCTTTCCGGCTTGTTGTCGGAAGGGAACTTGCGCACTGAGAAGGGAAAATGTGAACTGTACCGGGACGATGCGTATCGGTATAGTTCGGGGATTCAATTTGTGCTGATTCCACCAGACGCTTTGAATGCTGATTTCGACTTTCCCCCTGAATTTGTAAATGCATTGAAAGAATACCGCAAAGCGCTTGGCAAGTCGTTGCATTTGGCTGCGAATTTTAGCTACCATGGTGACGATCAGAAGCGCATGTTTCGGCTTGCCGGGTTGGCAAAGCACATGCAGGTTCCGCTGGTGGCGACGAATAATGTGTATTATCATACTCCAGAACGGCGCGAGTTACAGGATGTGCTGACCTGTGTCCGCGAGAAATGCACCATTCAATCGGCGGGTTTCAAACTACACCAAAATGCCGAGCGTTACCTAAAGCCGATTGACGAGATGCACCGTCTGTTTCGTCAATATCCGGAGGCTATCCGGAACGCGCAAGAGTTGGCCGACTCGTGCCGTTTCTCGCTCGACGAGTTACGCTATTTGTACCCCGAAGAGATCACCCGCGAGGGGAGAACTCCGATGGAGGAATTGACTTACCTGACCTGGAAAGGAGCGCATGATCGGTTTGGCGAGCAGATTCCACCGAAAGTCAGGGAGACCATTGAGATGGAGTTGGAATTCATCGGGCGCAAGGACTATGCCTCGTATTTTCTGACGGTGTATGATTATGTGCGTGAAGCTCGGTCACGAGGAATTTTGTGCCAGGGGCGTGGCTCGGCAGCGAACTCTGTGGTTTGCTATTGCTTGGGGGTTACTTCGGTCGATCCTTCAAAGTTTAAGTTGTTGTTTGCCCGTTTTATGAGTGATGAGCGCAATGAACCTCCCGATATTGATGTGGACTTTGAGCATGAGCGCCGCGAGGAAATCATGCAATACATTTACACGAAGTACGGGCGCGACCGGGCAGGTATTGTTGCAACCGTTACACAGGTGCATTGGCGAGGTGCAGTGCGCGATGTCGGCAAAGTGATGGGCTTATCGACCGATGCGATTAATGTGCTGTCAAAGTCGGCCTATGAGTTTACCGAGGATTGGTTTGGCGGCAAAGCGCCGGAAGTAACCAGCTTCAATACTAACGATCCTCACCTGCGCAAGGTTGTGGATTTGGTGTTGCAGTACGAGGGATTTCCGCGACAGTTGGGGCAGCATACCGGAGGTTTCGTGATTACGCGCAGCAAGCTGCATGAGCTGTGCCCGATTTTGAATGCTCGCATGGAGGGCCGTAGTTGCATTGAATGGAATAAGGATGATATTGAAGCGCTCGGTTTTCTAAAGGTTGATGTGCTTGCACTGGGAATGCTCACCTGTGTGCGTAAGGCTTTTGATTTGGGCAAAGAGCATTATGGCCTGGATTTGACACTGGCGAATATTCCGCAGGACGATCGGAAGGTGTACGAGATGATCAGTCATGCCGATACGCTGGGGGTATTTCAGATCGAGAGTCGGGCGCAAATGTCGATGTTGCCGCGCCTGAAGCCCGAAAAGTTTTACGATCTGGTGATTGAAGTGGCTATTGTTCGGCCGGGGCCAATTCAGGGAGATATGGTTCACCCGTATTTAAGACGAAGAAATGGGGAAGAGCCTGTTGAATTTCCGTCGAAAGAGCTTCGGGGGATCCTGGGGCGAACGCTTGGAGTGCCGCTGTTTCAGGAGCAGGCGATGGAAATTGCGATTGTCGCAGCCGGTTTTACACCTGCAGAAGCAGATGGCCTGCGGCGGGCAATGGCCACTTTTAAAGCCAAAGGTAAGGTGACGCGTTATCGCGAAATGCTGGTGCAGGGTATGGTGAAAAAAGGCTACACCCCGGAGTTTGCCAATCGGGTGTTTAAGCAGATTGAAGGCTTTGGTAGTTATGGGTTCCCGGAAAGTCATGCAGCCAGTTTTGCTTTGTTGGTTTACATTTCATCGTGGATCAAATGTTACTATCCCGATATTTTCGCGGTGGCTCTGCTCAATAGTCAGCCCATGGGTTTTTATCAGCCGGCGCAAATTGTGATTGATGCCCGTAAGCACGGGGTGGTTGTTCGTCCTGTGGATATTAACTTTTCGGAGTGGAATAATATTCTAGAGGAGAAGGATGGGGTTTATCTCGCTGTTCGGTTAGGTTTTCGGCAGGTGAAAGGTTTACGCGAAGATGAAATGAGGGTGTTGACTGATAATAGATTTGTGTTTTACGAAAATGCAAACGAGTTGCTTGATGCCGGTGTTTCTGCGGCTGCCTTGGAGTGTTTGGCCGATGCTGATGCTTTTCGATCTGTTGGACTTGACCGTCGCCGTGCTTTGTGGGAGGTGTCGGCATTAAAGGATCATCCGACTGGAATTTTTACAGGAACACCTTCAGTTAGTGTCAACGAACAGGTAACGGAGCTGCCGGTGATGACCGATGGTGAACATGTCATTCAGGATTATGCCAGTACGGCACTTTCGCTCAAAGCCCATCCGGTAAGTTTTGCTCGGCCGATGCTAAACGAATTGGGGGTAACGCTAACCTCTGTTTTAGGACAAATGAAAAATGGACAGCAAGTGAAGGTTTGCGGATTGGTTACCGTTCGGCAGCGCCCCGGAACTGCAAAAGGCGTGCTGTTTATCACCATTGAAGATGAAACCGGTTTTGCCAACCTGGTGGTTTGGACTAAAACCTTTGAGGCCTATCGCAAGGTTATTTTGCAATCGCGCTTACTAATGGTGGAAGGCCGCTTACAAATCGAGGGAGAGGTCATCCATGTGGTGGTGAGTGCTTGTTTCAATCTAAACGAACTGATGCAGTTAAATGCTGATGCCCGTAATTTGGGCTCTATGAGCAAACCGATCAACTCGGATGCAAAAGTGAAAGAAGTTCAGGAGGAGCAAAGTCATCCCAAGGTTGTTAAAGCGGTGCAGGGAGAGCTTTTTCGTTCGCGTGATTTCCATTAATCAAATCACCTTTTTGTTGCCGTAGTAATTTTCCCGGAATTCGGAGGCTTTTTTCGTTGAAGGGCGTGGCATGTATGACGGAAATATTATATTGTTTTGTGATCATTGTTTTCTCCTTTATGACTGGTGAGTTTAGGTTTGTTTATCAGTGAAAAGATCATTAATTTCAGAGAGTTAATAAACCTCTTAACCTAAACACTAACCTTATGAACCCAATGAAGACGCTCGTCATGATCCTGATGATTCTTCCTC
>QKCF01000043.1 GCA_003246935.1 Sunxiuqinia sp.
CATCTCGTGGTGCCCTGCTATCAGCTATCACGATGTGATAGTAAGCGTAACGTTTGCGACCATGTCGCTGCAATCTGATTTTTGCTGGCATTGAAATAAAATTTAATTGATAAACAATTTGTTAAAATGTGGCGCAAAGATAATGTTTTATTTTAGATCATAAAAAGTCTTTTTATTTTTTATTCAACTCAGTAAAATTCACGTAATTTGAAATATAATCCGTTTTGTAGGAGGGTGTCCTCCTTCTTGTTTGGAATACTGATGTGTGAGAAGAAAGGGTGAAAAATATAGGGAATACCGTGCAACCTTTTGGGGTACCCCCACTTGGTGTACGATAAAAAAGAAATTAAATTGAAGGCTATGAAGAAATTTTCTGCTGGATTACTGATTGTTGCTGTTGCTATGGGGCTGTTTTCGTGTAAAAGCGAAGAAGTTTTGCCAATTGCCAATAGCGATGTTTTTATTATAACAAAGAAGGTTGATGGAATTTTGATGTATGGGTTAGGATTACACACCTATGCTAATGTGCCCATGAATAGTGTTGTGGCTGAAGACGAGTTGGGGGACAAATATGCCCTCAAAGCATATAACGACTACACATACGAGTATTACACCGAAACAGACTCGGAAGACTATACGACAGCATTGCCGGCGACTGGGACGTATACTTTTGGAGTAACTCTGACGAATGGGGAGGAGTTGGCTGTTTCTAATGAATTGGCAGGTATAACGATAGACCCGGTTGCTTTTACGACCTGTGAGTATGACGCAGATAATGATCGAATAAGTGTTGTTTGGGAAGCGAGCAGCGAAGAAGATTATTCGGTATTGATCCTTCGGAATTCTGCCGGAACCAAGGTATATTACAGTAGTACGCTTGGAGCCTCCGTTGTTAGTGCAAATATAACATCCAGTGGCTGGGTGGGTGACTATGCACCTGTGCAGGGCGAAACTTATACCGTTGAACTGGGAATGTACGTGAAGGAGGATGATTCATCAACTTTGTTGGAGGCAAAAGCGCTTACAACACAAGATGTTGTGTGGGGAGAATAAGAACTAAGAGAAGAGCTAATTAGGAACGCAGATGCACGAAAAGTGGTCTGCTTTCATTTGTTTGAATTATCTGCTTGTATTTCCTACTTTTGCAGACCACAAAAATTCAAAAATATGATTTTAAAGGAGCAGCTAAAAGAGCTTGCTGAGCGCCGGGATGCGCTGAGGAGGCATCTTTGACTACGATGCAAAATTAATACAATTACAAGAGGAAGAGTTAAAAACTCAGGATCCGGACTTTTGGACTGATTCGAAAAAAGCAGAAGACCAGATGAAGGCTATTCGTAGCATCAAAGTTTGGACAGAAGGTTTCGAAAAGGTTGATAAGTCGTTGGAAGACTTGCTGGTGATTTACGAGTTTTTCGAAGCAGAAGAAGCTTCTGAAGAAGAAGTAAACGACCAGTTCGATGAAACATTGGCGCTTATTGAGGAGCTGGAAGCGAAGAATATGCTTCGCAAAGAAGAAGATAAGCTTGGTGCGGTTCTGCGAATTAATGCCGGTGCCGGCGGTACCGAAGCTAACGATTGGGCAGACATTCTGATGCGTATGTACTTGCGGTATGGCGAGAAAGAGGGCTTTAAGGTTAAAGTGTCTGAATTCAACGCCGGTGATGAAGTAGGCGTAAAGAACTGTACAATTGAGTTCGAAGGTGATTATGCCTACGGTTATCTGAAGAGTGAAAATGGTGTTCACCGTTTGGTTCGCTTGTCTCCGTTCAATGCACAAAATAAGCGGATGACTTCGTTCACGTCCGTGTTTGTTGCACCGTTGGTCGACGACTCGATTGAGATTGAGATTAATCCTGCAGATATTAGCTGGGATACTTTCCGCTCAGGAGGTGCAGGAGGTCAGAACGTAAACAAGGTCGAAACAGGCGTTCGTTTGCGACATGCTCCGACCGGAATTATCATTGAGAACACAGAAAGTCGCTCACAGCTGGGTAACAAAGAAAATGCCTTGCGATTACTGAAATCTCAGCTTTACGAATTGGAGCTTCGAAAACGCCGCGAGGCAATTGATGTTATTGAAGCCGGCAAGAAGAAAATAGAATGGGGCTCTCAAATTCGCTCCTATGTACTTCAGCCCTACAAGCTGGTAAAAGACGTGCGGACTGGGCACGAAACCAGCAACGTACAGGCGGTTCTCGATGGTGAAATCGATGGCTTTATCAAAGCATACCTGATGCAGTATGGTGATGACTAAAAAGGTTGAAATACGGTTGGCTACGCTAGAAGATGCCGAAGATATACTCGCGATCTATAAGCCTTTTGTGACCGACACCGTTGTAACTTTTGAAGAAATAGTGCCATCCGTTGACGAATTTCGTGAGCGGATGGCATTTATTTTAAAGGAGTGTCCCTATCTGGTTTGTGTTGTTGATGGGCGGATTATTGGGTACGCTTATGCTTCACCTTACAGGTCGCGTGCTTCCTATCGGTGGAATCGCGAGGTGACCATTTACATTCATCCGGATGGACAAAGGAAGAACATCGGGACTGCACTTTACTACGCGTTGATCGAAATATTGAAGAAACAAAATTTTGCCAACCTGTTGGCAGTTGTTACTTTGCCCAACGAGGGGAGTGCGGGGCTGCATGAAAGGGTCGGCTTTACTTCCTGTGCAGTATTTAATCAGGTGGGGTATAAAATGAATCAATGGCATAAGGTTGGTTGGTGGGAGTTGGCTCTAATGTCACCAACAGAAGAACCTAAAGAACCAATTTTGTTTAAAGATTTTGACGAACAATTCTTCATAGCGGGGGTTTTGCATAAAGCCACGGAATTAGTGAAGATTTAGTCGTTTTTTCTTGAACAATTCAGAAAAATCTGTTTACTTGTAAAATTCGGCATAGGCATATAATAATGGAAAAAACAGATTCTTATATAAATCGGGAAATCAGCTGGTTGTCGTTTAATGCCAGGGTGTTACAGGAGGCAGAGGATTCGACCGTGCCGTTGTTCGAACGGTTGCGTTTCTTGGGTATTTTTTCGAATAACCTGGATGAATTTTTTCGAGTTCGTGTTGCATCAGTGCGCCGTATGGTTGACTTTGGTGACGACGGTAGTATTTTAGGGAATTTTACACCTGAAGAGCTGCATGAAGAGATTCACCGGGTTGTAGTTAGCCATCAGAAAAAGTCGCAGGAGATCTATCGAAACATCATGCAGGAAATGGCCGAGGAGAATATTTTTATCATTGATGAAAGTAAGCTTACCAGTGAACAGGGCGTTTTTGTGAAGCGCTATTTCAACGAAAAGGTATTGCCAAATCTTGTGCCTATTATGCTGGGTGAAGATCATAAGTTCCCATACCTACGCGACCGATCGGTGTATTTGGCAATAAAGTTATACCGGGCGATAAAGCCGGAAAAATTTGCCTATGCTTTGGTTCGTGTGCCAAGTATAACATTAACCCGCTTTTTGGTACTTCCTACCCGCAGCGGTAAAAAGTATGTTATTCTGCTTGATGATATTATTAGGTATTGTATGCCGGATATTTTCCCGCTATTCAAATACGACCGGTATGAGGCCTACACTATTAAAGTTACCCGGGATGCCGAGTTGAATATCGATGATGATATTTCAAAAAGCTTCATCGAAAAGATGGAGGCTAGTCTGAAACGCAGAAAGGTTGGTATACCGGTTCGGTTGTTGTACGATAGTAGTATTCCTTCTGAATTTCTGGATTTCATTTTGAAGAAAATGAATTTGGATACGGATAATACAGTGGCAGGTGGTCGCTATCACAACCACAAAGACTTTATGAGTTTCCCGGAGATCGGAGATGATCATCATTATTATAAACGGTTGACCCCGGTTCGGCATCGTTATCTACCTCCGCACAACAGCATCCTGAAGAAATTGCGGCAGACAGATGTTATGCTGCACTATCCATATCAGAGTTTTAGTCACTTTTTGGATTTGCTACGTGAAGCAGCAATCGATCCTAAGGTGGAGGAGATTGGGATTACCATCTATCGTGTTGCCGACAATTCTCGTGTTGTAAACGCGTTGTTGAATGCGATTCGCAACGGGAAAAGGGTAACCGTGTGCATTGAGTTGCAGGCGCGGTTTGATGAAGAAGCCAATATCTACTGGTCAAATAAGTTACAGGAAGAAGGAGCTCACGTTATTAATGGGGTGCCTGGTTTGAAGGTGCATTCGAAGCTTGCTTGGGTTCAGCGTAAAGAAGGAAAATCGTTGCGAAATTATGCATACGTTGGTACTGGTAATTTTCACGAAGGTACCGGACGTGTTTATGGTGACGATGGTTTGTTGACCGCAGATCCGCGTATTGCAGATGAGGTTGCCCGGTTATTCGGCTTTTTCAAACACAATTACCGGAACGATCAGTATAAGCACTTGATCGTAAGTCCATTCAGTATGCGAAATTTCTTTGTCAGTATGATTGACAAGGAAATTGAAATTGCAAAATCAGGCAGGAAAGGTTATATGATTTTGAAAATGAATAGCTTGATTGATCCTGATATGATGGATAAGATTGCTGAAGCGGCGAGAGCAGGAGTTAAAGTTCAGCTAATCGTTCGAGGCATCTTTGGGCTTAAAACAGAAGAACCTAGTATTCGGGGAAATATTGAAGCGATCTCTATTGTTGATAAATACCTGGAGCATTCGCGTATTTTCCTGTTCGGAAATGGTGGCGAGGAGAAGCTGTTCATTTCTTCGGCTGATTGGATGCCACGCAACCTGAATCGACGTATTGAAGTTGCCTGTCCGATTTATGATGCAGATATTCAGGAGGAATTGAAAAAAATGCTTTCGCTTCAGCTGAAGGATAACGCGAAATCACGCATTTTGGATAACTCTTTGTCGAATCAATATAACCACTCTACGGTGGGAGGAAGATATCGTTCGCAGGAAGATTTCTATCAATATATCAAAGAAAAACATCAGGTTATTATGAAGATATATCACAATCCCCGTTGCTCGAAGAGCCGCGCCGGACTTCAGTTTCTGGAAGAAAACGGCTATTCGACCGAAATAATTAACTATATGAAAGACGGAATCTCTGAGAGTGAAATCCGTCACATTATTGAATTAACAGGAATGTCGGCTTTCGACTTGGTTCGCACACAGGAGGAACTGTATCGAACCGAGTACAAGGATAAGCCAATGAACGATGACGAATGGGTGAAAGTTTTATCGGAAAATCCGAAATTACTTAAGCGTCCGATCGTTGTTAATGGTAAAAAGGCAATCCTGGCACAGCCTGTCGAGATGATCGATAAAATAATATAAGTTTTTGCATTTTTTAATTGGACTAGCCAACCTTGGATTGCAATGATTTGACTTGCTGTTCAAGTTTGGCTTTTCTTTTTAGTGCTTTCGATAGTGCCAACGCTTGAACAAAAGCCTCTTTGTCGTATTTCTCCAGTATAATATAGTAGTATCTTTTGCCAAGGAACACGGCTTTTAGATTTCGGTCGGCATGTTCAGCAATAAATTCAATAACACCATTATCTTTTCCATCGGTGTACGATACTTTTTCCCATTTCATATTCATGAAATCACTTTGGTGATTCAGCGGTGAGCCAACCGGAACTTCTTCGGTTTTTGCTTGCAAGTCGCCGTCGTAAACCCGAATGCCGGTGTGGTCAAGGGTTTGTTCTCCGTAGTAGTTGCTCGAAATGTAAATTACACCGCGTTCGTCCAGGTAGATTTGAATGAATGATTTATTCCATCGTCGTTGAAATTGCTGACGTTTGTGGATGTATTGCGTGTATCGGTCAAATTCGGTCTTCTCAGTGTCGAAATTTTTTCCAAGTTGGGCAATCTGTATTTTTACGGAGTCCAGTTCGTCTTGCGCTTTGTAGAGCATTTCGCCGTATACCTTCTTCTTGAATTGTCCCGCGGCAACTACTTGCTGAATGGCTCCTTTATAGAAGTTTTGTACCGAGTCGGCTAATTGTAGGGCAAGTGTTGTGTCGCCCTGTTGGTAATAGTTTTCAGCAAGCTGCAGCTTTTCGGCAGCCATTTGTTTTTCCGATTTTCCACAGGAAACAAGTTGAACAGCGATAAAAAAAAGAAGAAAAAAACGGATAGCTTTCATGGACAAATGGTTTAAAATCTTTTCTTTCGTAGTTTCTGAATGGTCAAAGAAACAGAATAATTTTCAGGATGGAAACAAATTCAGTTGCATTTTTTAAGTCTGAAAGTACTCCCGAACTGTCGGTTAAGCCGATTGTGGCGGCATGGAAAGTGAAGAACCCACAGAATGTTGGAAGCCTGATGCGTTTAGTTGATAATCTTGGGGGAGAGAAATTGATTTTGCTGGATGATGAGAATGATAAGCGGGAAGCTTCGATCCGTAAAACAGCCGGTTTGAGTTTTAAGAACGTGCAGCTCTGCTATCAGGCGGCTGACGAATTCTTTTCATCAGTTCCTGATGACTATTCCGTTTGCGCGATTGAAACGGCGGAAGGTGCGACTAATGTGTTTGAAACTGCACTTCCTGAAAAGATTGTCTTTTTGTTGGGAAGTGAAGTGCGAGGCTTGAGTGATTCTCTCTTGGAGTGTTGTAATCAAGCTGTTTATATTCCAATGACCGGTAAATGCAAGTCGATGAATATTTCGCATGCGTTGGCTGTTTGCTTGTTCGAATGGCAACGACAACAATTATTTACGGCGAAATAAGGTTGCGTATAGATTTTTTCTATATTTAAGCTGAAATAAATAGATAAACCATGATCACGCTAACCCAACTTGAATATATTGTTGCAGTGGATACCTTTCGCCATTTTGGGCGTGCCGCCGAACATTGTTTCATCACTCAGCCTACCTTGAGTATGCAAATTAAAAAATTGGAAGAGGATTTGGAGGTTGTCATCTTCGACCGAAGTAAGCAGCCGTTGATCCCAACTGATGTAGGTAAGCGTATCATCGAGCAATCGAGAATCATTCTGCAGGAAACCGAAAAGGTTAATAATATTGTCAAGGATCACAAAAACCTGATTTCGGGAGAGCTCAAAATCGGGATTATTCCAACCCTGGCACCTTATCTGTTGCCGCTGTTTATCGGAAACTACAAACGGAGGTATCCAAACATCATTTTGAAAGTTGAGGAGTTAACGACTGAAAACATTGTTGACCACTTAAATCGCGATTTGTTGGATGTCGGGATTTTGGTGACACCATTAAAAGAGGATCGGATTAGTGAGAAGCCGATCTTTTATGAAGAGATGATGTTGTATGCACACAAAGATCATCCGTTGCACGATAAACCGGAAGTCAAGGTGAAGGATATTTCTGTACCGGAGATTTGGTTGTTGAGCGATGGGCACTGCTTCCGTCATCAGGTGATCAATCTCTGTTCTTTTAAAGGTGCAGCGAATGATGAACTGCCTTTCCATTTTGAAGCCGGCTCGTTGGAGACTTTGATGAATATTATCGATAAAGAAGGCGGGATTACGCTAATTCCGGAACTGGCTTCAATAGAAATGAGCACTGAGCGATCACTGCATGTGCGAGCATTTGATGATATGACGCCGTTACGCGAGGTTAGTTTGGTTTATTCGAGACATTTTGCAAAGAATAAATTGATTGAATTACTGTGGAAAGAGATCGTTAACTCGATGCCTCAGAGTTTATTAAATAAGGATCGTGGTACGATCGTAGATTGGAAGTAAATTTTTTTGAGATTTTTGTTTGCAGTTTCAAAAATCTTCCATTTCTTTGCATCGCTGAAATCAAAACGGCGACGCTAAACGAAGCGAAGCAGATTTTCAGAAAAAATTTCTTGAAAAAATTTGGAGGCTGAGAAAAACAAATTATTTTTGCAGTCCCAAAATCAAGGGAGCTAAAAAAAATGATGGCCCGTTCGTCTAGCGGTTAGGACGCCAGGTTTTCATCCTGGTAGCAGGGGTTCGATTCCCCTACGGGCTACTAACAAAAAATTGAGGAAATTAAAAAATGGCAAATCATCAATCTTCTAAAAAGAGAATCAGACAAGACGAGAAAAAACGTCTTGAAAATAAGTACTACGCTAAAACAATGCGTAATGCGTTGAGAAAGTTGCGCGCTGCAACTGAAAAAGAAGCTGCTGTTGCCGAGTTGCCTAAAGTAACTTCAATGATTGACAGATTAGCTAAGAAAAACATTATTCACAAGAATAAAGCTGCAAACTTAAAGGCTAGCGTTGCTTCACATGTGAACAAATTATAAGAAATTACTTATAAATGAGAAGCCTCTTCAATTTTGAAGAGGCTTTTTTTTGCTTCATGAAGTCGGTTTCGGAGAATTTTCATAATTTAGTTAAAAACCGGCTGGCCATGTATAAGAAATTGAGCATCAAAGATTGGGCGGTTGAAGACCGTCCTCGCGAAAAGCTGATCTTGAAGGGAACCCGTTCCCTTTCCGATGCTGAGTTGATGGCTATACTTATTGGTTCCGGTAATGCTGATGAATCAGCAGTCGAGCTGTCTCGCCGTATTTTAACTTCTGCGAATAATGATTTAAATGAGCTTGGAAAGAAGCAGGTTTCTGATTTTTTGAAATTTAAAGGAATTGGAGATGCAAAGGCGGTGAATATTGTTGCTGCGTTGGAGTTGGGGCGACGTCGTAAAGATCAGATGCCTGCCGAAAAGTTAACGATTACAGCCAGTGCTGATGCGGCCAATTATTTTCGTCCCTTGTTGGAAGATTTGCCGGTTGAAGAGTTTTGGATTTTGCTGTTAAACCGATCCAATACCGTCATTGATAAATTTATGGTGAGCCAGGGCGGTCTTACAGGAACAGTGATTGATGTGAAAATCATACTTAAAACAGCGCTGGAGAAGCTCGCCTCTGCAATGATCCTTTGCCATAATCATCCTTCCGGAAATACGCGACCGAGTGAAGCCGACCGGAATATTACCCGTAAAATAAAGAGTGCTGCAGAGATTATGGAAATTTCAGTACTCGATCACATTGTTATTGCACATCATAACTATTTTAGTTTTGCCGACGAAGGTTTAATTTAGATGAACGATGATTGCTGTTTACGCCGATAAAATAACTAACCGTCTAAGGTATATCTTCGAATTGTATTTCGAGGAGTTGCTGAAATTGTCTGTGAGTTTTACTGATAACGTTGACGTCTTTACACGCGAAAGCGGATGTCGGTTGAATTATTCGCATAAAAATTTTGAAGGCAATTTGTTGATAATGCGTCCGCATGATTTGTTGTTTCAAAATGGGTTGAAGTATCAGGACTTGTCTGCAGTCGATTGTGATGGGCAACTTTGTTTGTTTCATAGTTCCAATGATTCATTTTTGCCATTTGACCCCTTTGCGGCGGGTTTTTTTCTGATAAGTCGGTATGAGGAATATTTGGAAAGACAGTTTGGAAAATACGGGCGCTATCCTGCCCGGCATAGTATTCTAAGTAGAAACAAGGTATTGGCTCAGCCGGTGGTTAACCAGTGGGCGCGGATGATTGCAGCTAAATTGAAGGAGTTTCATCCCGAATTGGTTATTCCGGAGCCTGAATTTGATTTCCTGACAACGATAGATATTGATAATGCTTGGGCATTTAAGAATAAGAGCTTCGGGCGGATAGCAGGGGCGAGCCTGAAAAGTTTACTGAAGGGGCGTTTCCGGGAGATCACTGAACGCTTTCGGATCTGGAAAGGAGAAGGAGATGATCCTTACGATACCTATGACTATATTCGGTCGGCCTATAAAGGGAAAGAAAGTAAGTTACATTTCTTTGTTCTTGTTGGTAAGTCTGGGCGTTTCGACCGAAATATTTCAGCTAATAACGGAGAATTTCAGTCTTTGATTCGAAGTTTAGCATCCGACTTCAGTGTGGGCTTGCATCCTTCTTATCGCTCAAACAGGGTTAAATCAGAACTTCAGAAAGAGCGAAAGGTGTTGGAACACATCATAGGAGTACCTGTCGTGTCGAGTCGTCAGCATTACCTGAAATTGTTGTTCCCTGTTACGTACAGGAGGTTGCTGAAAGCGGGAATTCGTGAAGATTACACGTTGGGGTATTCGGAGACAATTGGCTTTAGGGCAGGTATTGCCAGTCCGTTCTTCTTTTTTGATTTGAAAGAAAATCAGAAAACCAATCTGAGGATTTACCCTTTTCAGAGTATGGATATGACATTGCGTGAATATATGCGTAAATCGCCGGATGATGCCTTGGATTTGGTTAAAAAAATGATGCTCGAAATCAAAAAAAGCGGTGGAACTTTTATAAGTTTATGGCATAATGAGAGTTTGAGTGATGCCGGAATCTGGAAAGGATGGAGATGGGTGTTTGAAGAGCTCACGGCTTTTGCAACGGCTTTGAAAGATGACTGATATTAAAGTTAACTATTTAGAATACGACGAAATAGATACAGATAAGTGGGACGCCTGCCTGGCTAACGCGCCTAACGCGCTGGTTTATGCACAGTCGTGGTATCTTGATAAACTTTGCTCTGAATGGGGCGCTCTGGTTATCGGTGATTATCAATACGTAATGCCACTTACTTTTCGGAAGAAATTTGGAATTAGGTATTTGTATCAACCATTTTATTGTCAGCAATTGGGGATTTTCCCCACGCCAACCAAAGAAATTACCGAGGCGTTCTATCGGGCGGCTATTCAGCATTTTTCTTTTGCACAGATTCATCTGAATGCACAGAATCTACCGATTAACGATATGCTGGTGGAAGTCCGGTATAATTTGTTGCTTAACCTCAATGAGCCTTATCATGACATCCTCGCAAATTTTTCGCAACATACGCTGCGTAAATTGAAACAAGCTTCTCACAACCGGCTGAATTTTATCAATGGACTAGCTGTTAAGGACTATTTGGAATTTAAGAAGGCTAATTCGAAGGTGAAACTGAAAGAGCAGGATTTAATAAGTTTGAAACAGTTGCTAACATTTTCACTTTCCCGCAATCTGGGTGAGTTGTATGGTGTATTCGATCGCACCAATGAGCTTTGTGCTGCGGCGTTTTTTGTCCGGCATCAGAATCGGGTCACTTTTATAAACGCAGCGAGCAGTCAGTTGGGCCGTGATCTGGCAGCTATGTATTTCCTGCTCGATCACTTTATAAACCTCCATGCGGGTAAGGATTATATTCTCGATTTCGAGGGATCGATGATTGATGGTGTTGCGCGGATGTACAAGGGTTTTGGAGCAACACCGGAAACCTACTATTACTTGGCATGGAATAATTTGCCCTTTTGGGCGAAATGGTTTAAACGATGAATGAGTTTTCAGAACAAATAGTTTCGGAATTGGCTGCGATTACGCCATTTAAAATATTGAAATCGGGTAAGTCATTGCCGGTTTTGTTGCCTTTTTATCATTTGGTTTCCGATCAGGATTTGCCGTTTCGGAATAATTACAACTATCCATCTGTCGCTCATTTTGAAGCTGATCTGGATTTCTTATTGAAGAATTTTCGGGCAATTAGTTTGAGTGAATTGGTTGATGGGGGTGATTTGTCGAAATGCTTCCATTTGAGTTTTGATGACGGATTAAAAGAGTGCTACGAGGTGGTTGTTCCGATCCTGAAGCGAAAGGGAATACCTGCGACTTTCTTCATTAATCCTTCATTCGTAGACAATAAAGACCTGTTTCATCGTTACAAGGCTTCAGAAATTACCGCTTTGCTGAAAGCTCGGAATATTCAGCTTAGCTTGCAACGCACTTATGCCGATTTAGATTCGTTGGACGAGATGGCCGAAGAGATCGGCTTGGATTGGGAAGATTGGCTGGCTAAAAATAGACCTTACATGACTTTAGAGCAGGTGAAAAAAATGCAGGATGATGGCTTTACGATTGGTTCCCACTCAATGGATCATCCGGAGTTTGAGTTGCTCGACGAGGAAACCCAATTGGAAGAGATAAAGGAAAGTATGGAATGGTTGACAGGGAAGTTAAGTCCTGGGATTAAAGCTTTTGCGTTTCCTTTCACCGATTTTGGTGTTTCTGATCAGATTTTTGAGACTTGTTACCGGGAGAATATTTTTGATGTCAGCTTCGGCACAGCAGGATTGAAAAAAGAACGATTCCCATTTCACTTTCAGCGTTTAGCCATGGATCAAGGTATTGCAATGACCCCGAAAAAAAGACTGAAAGAAGTCTACATGGCTTATCGTTTGAAAGCGATCTTTGGGAAGAAATACGCCAAACGATTTTAGATGGAACTTCGAAAAATTAGTATTCGGGAATTATCTGAACTTGCACTAAGCAAGTGGTTTCAACAATTGCCCGTACATCCGGTTAGTTTGGATCGGATACGTTCTTATAAAGCAAATCCGCATGCAGAGCCGGATGATATTGTTTTGTACTATTTTGAATCTGACGAAGAGATTATTTCCTTTCGAACGGTTTTCCCTGCGAGATTGAATACCGAGTCCCAACGATTTGTTTGGCTTAGTGGTGCCTGGACTCACCCGATTTACAGGAAAACTGGCTTGTCTCGTAAGTTGCTAAATGAAGTTTCAAATGACTGGGATGGCCGGATGATGGCGGCGAACTTTTCTCCAATCTCGGGGAAACTATACGAACATTCAGGTTTATTTTGGGAGTTATATTGCGGGAAGGGGCGTCGTTTTTATTTAGCACCTGACTTTAAGAAACTACTTAAGAGGCGGATTGGTAAACTTGCCTTTGTTGGTGAATTGGCGAATTGGTGCTTGGTGTCGCAAATTCGAAAACGAAAGGGATCATTTAAGCCGAGTATGCCTGAGAATTTTCGTTGGGAAAGATTGGCTTTTCCGGATCAGCAGTGTATGGAGCTGGCTAACGATCAACAAGCAAATTTCGTTTTCAAACGTGGGGAAGAGGAGCTGAAATGGATTTTGGCATATCCTTGGCTGTCGACAGATGATCCGACTTTTGAGCGTAGCTATCCGTTTAGTTCATTTGCCCGGCAGTTTGAGGTTTACACCGTGAAATTTTTTGAAGGAGAAAAGTTTATCGGTTTTTTGATTTACTCGTTGCGCGAC
>QKCF01000383.1 GCA_003246935.1 Sunxiuqinia sp.
GCATTTGCCTTCTCCCACGCTTCTTCCAAACTTAACTGTAAACTATCCCCTACTGCACCAACAGCCTTAACCGACTGACCAACAATAAGCAGAAGAAAAAGAAGCCCGATACTTTTTGTCTTCATTTATACCTTTCGAAATTCTGGCTGCAAAGTTCCGCCTAATTACTCAGTCTTGTTTTCAATACTTGGACAAATATTTTATAATTTACGCCAATAAAACGATAAACGATGTCAATACTTGAAACGCTGATTACTAATGTTAACCAAAAACAGGAGGAATTCTATGTTCTGCATTCAAGGCTTGAAGAAAACCTTCCGATCCACAGCCACAACAAACACCAGTTGTGTTATGTAGAAGGAGGCGTAGCTTTCCTGAATACGCCGGATAAATCGTATTTTCTTCCTGCACGACATTTTTTATGGATTCCCGCTGGAATTAATCACAACATTATATCGCGCACTTCGGCAAAAATGGTTTACAATTTTTATTTCCCAACCAGTCTTTTTCCGGAGGATCACCACGTACGTCAGCGGGAAGGAATCTATCCGGTTACCAGTTTGCTCATGGAAATGATTTATTATACTGAAACCTGGCGGGGAGAAATTGGTCCCGACAACGCTTCTGCCTATGAATTTTTGATTGCGATGAAAAATGTCATTCTCGATGTTGCAAACATTCCTTTGCCGATTGCACTTCCAACAACAAACAATGAAGATTTGCGGGCGATCTTAAAACACATTCATCAAAATCTTCATCAACCGCTATTTTTGGAAGGAGTAGCACAACAGTTTGGCTACAGTGCTCGATCGCTTTCGCGTTTATTCCAAAAAAACATCGACACTTCGTTTCTGCAGTACATAAAGCTCACCCGAATCATCAGAAGTATGGAGCAGCTTCTGCAAACAAACCTTTCGATTAGCGAAATTGCATACAACAACGGATACAACAGCCTTTCTGCTTTCAGCTATACGTTTCAGCAAATTGTGCACAAGTCGCCCGCCGAATTCCGGAAACAAAATTCATAACTAAGAGCGAGTTTTCCGACACCAGCAAACCACACAGTCGGATACAAAAAAGAGGACAATTTGCCCTCTTACCAATGATTTCTATGATGATTGCGTTTAAGCCAATAATGCTTTCACTTTGTCTGCAATATCTTTTCCATCAGCTTTTCCTGCCAATTCTTTCGATGCCATTCCCATCACTTTTCCCATTTCCTTGATGGATGAAGCTCCGGTTTTCTCAATGATGGCTTTCACCGCCGCAGTCAATTCTTCATCAGTCAACTTCTTCGGTAAATAATCTTCGAAAACGGCTACTTGCACCATTTCTTCAGCAGCCAAATCCTCACGTCCTTGCTCTTTGTACAAGTTCGCTGAATCAGTTCCTTGTTTCGCCAACTTTTGGATAATCTTGATGACTTCAGTGTCGTCCAACTCGTGTGAGCTTGAAGCTGTTTTGGCTTCAATCAACACCTTCTTAATATTTCGTAAAGCCGCTGTTTTCTCTTTTTCGCGGGCTTTCATTGCTGTTGTTAGGTCAGCATTTATTTGGTCAAATAAACTCATCGCTTAAATTTTAATAATTCGACCTTCAAAGTTTTCAAAAAAATGAAGGCTATCCAAATTTAGTTTCAACTTTCAGAACCCAAGCTTCAATATTCAATTTACACTAGTCAACATTATCGTGCAAAAAAGAATTGTTATCGCGTAAGAAGGTCTTATTATCATCGTCCTGCGACAAGGAGAAACGCGACGCTTTATTCTGAAACTTTCCCTTAGTATTGTCAATCTTTACATTCTTACGACGATACGCCGGAATATTTTCCAGCTTATCGACAAAATCGTCATCCGAACTCGAAAAGTCGATCTTCACCGAATAATCATCGTCAGGCAATGGCTGTGGGTGATTGTAAAGCAAATCGTACTCATCCTGTTTCGGATAGTCAATTTCGAAGTCAATCATACTCTGATTAGACGCTTTCTTTTCTTCGGAAGACTTGGCTTTGAATGCCTGAGGACGGGGAATACCCCCAAACTGATTGCTATCGTCTTCACCCAACGAGTGGTAGGTTTTTTCCACTTTCTGAGCCGCCATCATCTCAGGAATACTGCTCATACTGAAACCGGTTGCAATAACAGTAACCGAAATATCTTCGCCTAATTCTTCATCCAAACCGTTCCCCCAAATCAGATCGGCTTCGTGACCGGCTTTAGCCTGAATGTAATCGGTAATCTGTCCGATCTCGTCCATCGTCACCTCTTCTTTTCCTGAAGTAATGTTCAGCAAAATATTTTGTGCTCCTCGGATATCATTATTATTCAAAAGAGGAGAATTCAATGCTTCCTCAACTGCTTTCAACGCACGATCTTCACCCGATGCCCTGGCCGATCCCATCAGGGCAACACCACTCTTGCGCATCACTGTTTCAACATCGGCAAAGTCAACGTTGATATAACCGGGAACAGTAATAATTTCAGCAATTCCTTTCGCTGCAGTTGCCAATACATTATCAGCTTTGGCAAAAGCTTCTGAAATCCGGAAGTCACCGTACATCTCGCGAATCCGTTCATTATTGATAACCAACAACGAATCAACATGCTCCTGCATTTCGCTGATCCCGTCAACCGCTTGCTTGATACGGCGACGACCTTCGTTACGGAACGGGATGGTTACAATCCCTACGGTAAGTATATTGAGCTCGCGACAAGCCTGTGCAATAACAGGCGCCGCACCGGTTCCGGTACCCCCTCCCATTCCCGCAGTAATGAAAACCATTTTGGTTTCCTGATCGATTGCTTGTTTTACATCGTTGATATTTTCGATGGCTGCTTCCCGGCCAATATCGGGCTTATTTCCTGCACCACGGCCTTCGGTGAGCGATGCGCCAAGCTGCACCTTCAACGGGATCGGGCTGTTACGCAATGCTTGAGCATCAGTGTTACAAACCATAAAGCCCACATCTTTGATCCCTTGATGATACATGTGATTGACTGCATTACCGCCACCACCTCCTACACCAATTACTTTGATGATGCTCCCGGAAGATTTTTCCAAATCGAAATTCATTATATCGTTAGTCATAACTTGTTCTTTTCTTAGTTGTTTTCTGACATTGATTCATCCTGATCGTCGAATAAACGGTTGAACTGCCGCTTGAACCAGTTATCGGTCGCCGCTTCCGCTTTTTCATTTACCAGTTCACCGGTTGAGTGTTTTTTCCGGTTAGTCGTTGCAGACCGCTTTTGTGAAGTGCGGGCTCTCGCTACCTGAGGCTCGGGCCGTACTTCAAAAACAGTCCCTTCGTAGTTTTCTTCATCCAGATTGATATCCGGCATGTCTTCAGTATTCAATGCATGTTTTTCTACCTTGGGCTTTTCCTGCAACAACTCACTCGGATTTTTATCAAAACGAGTGGCAGCGATGGTTACACTAACTTTATTGCCCAATTTCGGATCCGTTCCGTTACCCCAAATAATATTGGCATCTTGTCCTGCGCGATCCTGCAAAAACTCGATGATGTCACCAATCTCCCCCATTGTAATTTCCTCGTCTCCTGAAATAATATTGAGGAGGATATCTTTTGTTCCGCTAATGTCGTTACTATCCAGCAGCGGGGATTCGAGTGCTTCCAGTACTGCCCTCATAGCCCGATCGTCGCCATCTGCATAACCAGTTCCCATGATGAAAACTTTACTGTCCGCCATCACTGTGTGCACATCTGCAAAGTCGATATTGATTTGCCCGTGAACTGTAATAATTTCTGCAACGCCCTTCACAGCACCGGTAATTACATTATCGGCCATTTTAAAGGCTTTAGAAGCAGGAAGATCCCCGTAGATTTTGTGGAGCTTATCGTTGCTGATGACCAGCATACTGTCCACATGTAGTTTCATCTGCTCAATTCCGGCTTTAGCCTGTTCAAAACGACGTCTGCCTTCGGCGGGTGAAGGAGCAGTGACAACTGCAATCGTCAAGATACCCATTTCGCGAGCCAATTCGGCAATTACAGGAGCAGCACCTGTTCCTGTTCCACCGCCCATACCGGCAGTAATGAACAACATCTTCGTGTTGCCGTCCAGTACATGACGGATATCATCCAGGTTTTCAATGGCTGCTTGCCTTCCGTGTTCTGGTTGGTTTCCGGCTCCTCGCCCTTCAGTAAGTGTAACTCCAAGCTGAACTTTTACAGGTACAGTACTTTGAGCCATGGCCTGCGCGTCGGTATTGCAAATCATGAAGTCCACCCCATGAATACCTTCGGCATACATGTGGTTAACCGCATTACAACCTGCGCCGCCAACCCCTACCACCTTAATAATTGACGAATCCGCCTTTTCTAATCCAAAATCAATAATGTCCTCTATCATAAGCGAGGATTTTTGAGTTTAATTTTCGCTCGGACGCCAAAAAACACGTCCCCCTCTTTACGAATCTAATCAACAAAACATATCCAGTAGCAGCCTGCCTCTCGGCAGACTTTTCGTATCCTATTTCATTTCAATCCCTTGCTCATCGTTGAAAAACATGTCCATTTGCTTGGCCACGCCTTCCTTTACAGTTCTGAAAAAGCTAAATGAGCTGGACTTTGTTTTCGCCGGTTTCTTTTTTACCCGTTGTTCTCTAACGCCATCGTCTTCAACTTCTTTTAAGCCCATTTGCAATAAGCCTAAAACAGTCGCAAAGCGCGGATCTTCGATTCCTCTCCATGGTTTATCAGTTTTCACGCGAGGAACGCCCAAACGAACATCCATTCCTGTCTGATATTTCAACAATTGATTCAGGTTTGGCAACAAAGCCGTACCTCCGGTCAAGACAATACCAGCACCAATTCGATCTCCAAAGCCCGAATTTCCGATGTGGAAATTTACATTTTCAATGATTTCCTCCATCCTGGCCTGAATGATGTACGCCAGATTTTTAAAGCTGATTTCCTTAGGGGCCCAACCCGATTGCGACGGAATGGTAACAACCCGATCTTCAGGTGCAAAATCGCCCATCGCCTGGCCGTACTGTGTTTTTAACTGTTCCGCCTGCATTGAGCTAATCGAACATCCCTCTTTAATATCGTTGGTCAGCACGTTGCCTCCAAAAGGAATCATCGTTGAATAGCGCATTACTCCTTCATGAAAAATGGCCAATTTCGTGGTACCTCCGCCAATATCCAACAAAATAACTCCGGTTTCCCGTTCCTCTTCGGTGAGCAAAATCTCAGACGAAGCCAAGGGATCAATCACAGCACTTTTTACGTTAATTCCAGTTTGCTGAATCCCCTGCCGAAGGTTATCGCCGTATGTTTCAGGAGCCACTAACAGCTTAAACTCCACTTCCAGGTGTTCCGCTTTCATTCCAACCGGATCAGAACATTCCCCTTCCTGATCCACCTGATACATTTGCGGCTCAATGTGATAAATTTTATAGCCCTCTGGCATCTCTGCACCGCGAACTTTCTGAATCAAGAAGTCCACATCTGCCTCGGTTACCAAGTGATCCTTGTCAATGTATTTTTCAGCCTTAACGCTGTAGGTTTTCAGCTGTTGCCCAACAATATTGACATAGACTTCCTCAACTTCAGTTCCCATTTGTTCTTCAGCCGTACGAAGCGCCCGATCGATTGCACGCGCCACCTCCTCGATATTCAGCACAACACCGCGTCGAACACCTGCTGAAGCCGCGGTCCCGATTCCCAGGATTTCTAATTTAGCGTCATCACTCAGTTGTCCGGCAACCACCACAATTTTCGTAGAACCTATATCTACTGCTGCAACTATTTTTTTGCTCTTGGCCATAAGCTTAAATTTTAGTATGCGTCCTTTTTCAACTTTCGCTGTAGTTTGCCCGCTGCATCAGCGCTTGGTACAAACTACCTGATCTTTATATTTTAAACTAATTTTCTTGTATTTATCCCAACCCCAACGATTAAATGCCTGATCGTACAAGGCTTTCAAATTCCTGAATTTCTCCCGGTAATTATCTGGTTCTCCAAACTCAATGAGCTGATCACCAACTAAAGGAACCATCGCTAACTCTCCCGATGCATTCACATCGATTTGTTTGATCTGCACCCTCCAAAAATCATCTCCTTCAATAAACTCCACCAAGGGAATCAAGCCCTTGCGTACAAATTTTTCATCTACATTCCCGGTCACCAGCATCACAAGTGCTGTAAATTTCGGGTTAGCCGGAATGATCACACCCGCATCATCCATATAATAATCGGTCTGTCCTTCAACAACCCTCAACAACGGTTCGCGCTGCATCACCTCAACGATCAAATCTCCTTTGAAATCCATTCGGTCGCCGGAAATATGACGGAACACCTCCACATTTTTGATCGCGGGAACTTTCCTTAGTTTGTTTTCCAAGACATCTGCATTCACTTCATCCAGCTTCTTCTCAAACAATTTTGGATCCGCTTGCTTCACCAAACGAGTAACCTCTGCCTCATCAATAAAACGAGGAGAGTCGTCCGGTATCACAACAGTAAGCTCATTGCACTTGACTTTCGATAACTTTTCCGATGAAAAAGCCAGCGTGAGAATTGCTAGAATTCCCCCGCCCACGATTAGTCCTATTTGCAAAATCCGCTTAAACATTTGCTTTACCTTTTAATATTTGTGCTACCGGTTCAATCAACAAATCAATATCCCCGGCTCCCATCATCAAAATTACCCCCTGCTTAAACCCGTCTGCATCCTGCAACAATTCATCTTTTGTAACCAGATGTTTTTGCTCCAGAGCCACCTGCTCCAGTACCATCGCCGAGTTTACACCCGGGATTGGCTTCTCTCTAGCCGGGTAGATATCCAATAAATAGAGTTCATCCAGCTGACTTAACTGAGCCGCAAACTGAGATGCAAAATCTTTGGTGCGGCTGAATAAGTGAGGTTGAAAAACACCGGTTAACCAGCGATCGGCAAACATTGCTTTTACCGAGCTTATCGTCGCCTTTAATTCTTCCGGATGATGAGCATAGTCATCAATCAATATATAATCGTTCGTACGATGCCGAATATCAAAACGGCGTTTTACGCCTTGATAAGTCGCCACCGCCGCTTTAATTTCTTCTTCACCTACCCCCGACAATAAAGCTAGGGCAGAGGCCGCAACCGCATTTTCAACATTCAACAAGCCTGGATAATTCAGCTGCATATTGCGAATTATACCATTCGGGTGTTTCAAATCGAAATGATAAGCTTCCGCCTTCAACTCAACATTAGTTGCACAAAAATCAGCATCCTCTTTCAATGAGTAACTATAATGTTGAACTGCAGTATTATCCTCTTTACGAATCGGTAATCCTTTTTTAATAACAACAGCACCGCCTCCACGTACTTGACCGACAAACTCCCGGAACGACTTCAGAATTGAAGCATGATCACCGTATATGTCAAGATGGTCTGCATCCATTGAAGTTACAACTGCAAAATCGGGGTGTAACTGAAGAAACGACCTGTCAAATTCATCCGCTTCGGCAACAACCCATTCACTTTCGGCAGAGAGCAAAAGATTAGTCTGATAGTTCTTCGAAATACCACCCAAGAAAGCAGAACAATCCAACTTCGAGCTCTTCAAAATATGAGCAGTCATTGTAGAAACGGTTGTTTTACCGTGAGTACCGGCAACAGCACAGGTCTTACCCTGATCACAAATCATCCCCAAAACCTGAGAACGCTTGCGAATGAAAAAACCATATTCTTCCAAAAACACGCGTTCTGCCAGCTCGGCTGGAACTGCGGGAGTCAACACAACCAAACAAGTATTTTTATCGAGTGTTGAAGCCAACATTTCCGGCTGATCGCTATAATGCACATCAATTCCCTCCGCAACCAAAGCTTTGGTAAGCTCAGTCTCAGTTCGGTCGTATCCGGATACGGCAAAGCCGGCATGCTTAAACCAGCGAGCCAACGCACTCATCCCGATCCCTCCGACTCCGAGAAAATAGACTTGTTTTATATTTTTCAGATCTATCATTTCTTCTTTACTTCCTTCAGGATAACTTTCACAATGTCGGCCGTAGCGTTCGGCTTAGCCAATTTTTTACTATTCTCTGCCAACTCTGCCAATCTGGTTTTATCCTGAACCAGACTGAAAGCTTCCTTGAATAATTTTTCAGGGCCCTCTGCGTCTTTCACCATCACTGCAGCACGGTTTTCAACCAAAGCCATCGCATTTTTTGTTTGATGATCCTCTGCCACATTGGGCGACGGCATCAACACCGATGGTTTTCCCAACAGGCACAACTCCGAAATAGTTCCGGCGCCAGCTCTTGAGATGACTAAATCAGCTGCGTTATAAGCCAAATCCATGTCTGTCAAAAACTCCATAGCCTGTAAATTTTCGGGCTGTCTTCCTGCCAATCGCTCCATCATCTCGTTAAAGTAGATTTTGCCGGTTTGCCAAACAACTTGTACTTCGCTTTCTGCAATATAATCGAGGTTAGCCATCACACTTTCATTCAAGCTTCGGGCTCCCAGACTTCCTCCAACAACAAATACAACCGGTTTGTCAGCACTTAAATTGTATGCCTTCAAAGCTTTCCCCTTATCAACGGGCTGCAACAAATTCTGGCGCACCGGATTTCCGGTAACTACAAGTTTTTCACTAGGGAAATAGCGCTCCATATTAGGGTAAGCAACGCAAATCTTGCGCACCTTAGCCGAAAGCAACTTGTTGGTCACGCCGGCATAAGAGTTTTGCTCCTGCAAAATTGTAGAAACCCCCGCTTTAACAGCAGCCTTTAACACTGGGCCACTGGCAAAGCCACCTACACCAATCGCCACATCAGGCTTAAAATCTTTAATCACTTTCCGAGCTTTGCGCATACTCTGGAAAAGCATCCATAAAAACTTAAACATTTTCAATGATGCTTTGCGCGGCAAACCCATCACAGGCAAACCAACAATCGGGTAACCTGCGGCAGGAACACGCTCCATCTCCATTTTGCCCAACGCGCCAACAAACAAGATATCCGCATCAGGAAGCTCTTGCTTCAGCTCGTTGGCAATTGACAGAGCAGGAAAAATATGTCCTCCTGTTCCACCTCCGCTAATGATTACTTTCAATGTCATAGTCTAGTTAGTTCAATATCGTTTCTTAACTTATTTCAATTCCTGATCCTCATCGGGAACATTTACAACAACGGCTGTCTCCGCTGGATCTCCTTCATTCTTTTTGTTTTGCTTGTTCAAATAGCTGACAGATAAGATCAAGCCAAACCCAGCTGCCGTAAAAATCATCGAGGTTCCCCCCATACTGATCCAAGGTAAAGGCTGTCCGGTCACCGGCATCAATCCGGTAGAAACCGACATGTTCACAAAAGCCTGAATCGTATATATCAGCACCAGCCCCGTCACGAGAAAAGCCGGAAACGTTCGTGTACTAGCCCGAACAATGGCCACTCCCCGAAACAGGAAGATGAGGTATAGCAACACAATGGCGATACCACCCATAACACCATACTCTTCAACAAAAATGGCGTAGATAAAGTCGTTGTACGCAGCTTCCATATAGTTACTGACATCACTGCTACCAGGACCTTTACCAATTAAACCACCTTCAAAAATAGCCAGTTTCGCATAGTCCGCCTGGGTTGTTCCCTCTTCGGCATCTTTATCTCCAAACAAGTGGTCATCAATACGCTGGCGAAATGTTTGCACACGACCAAACGAATGCGGCAGATAGGGCGCTGCAAAGTACATCGTCAACGCTAGTAGAACTCCACCCAATACCGTTAAGCCCATATATTTGAAAGGGACCCGGGCAACAAACATCAAGCCCATCATCCCCATAAAAATCACCCCTGCAGTAGAAATATTCCCTATCGAAATAATACCGCAAACCAAAGCACTTGCAGACAAAACCCAAATGAATGCTTTACGAAGTTCCTGATCGGATTTCTGCCGGCTCGCCAACATTTTGGCTCCAAACATCACCAATGAGATCTTGGCTAACTCGGCTGGTTGAAAGCTGATAAACTTCAAATCGAGCGAGCGCGGCGTTGCCTTCCCGGTGAGTTTATATTGAATAAGAGCCAGTAATAAGAGCCCAATCGTTATAACCAGCGCCGTTGGAGCTATCAACGAATAAAATTTAACTGGTACAACATTAACCAGGAAAGCCATCACTCCAAATCCGATTAGCATGAAAAAGGAATGTCGGATCAGATAGTGAGCTGTATGTCCGTCAGCTTCACGATAGGCCAAACGCCCGGTTGCACTGTACACAATCAATATTGAAGCCAGCGACAACACAAAAAGCACTACCCAAAGCGTGCGATCCCCTTTGATGATATCTTTCAGTGTATATTTCATTTTCAAACTTTCTTCTGACTTCTAAATAAAATCCTATTATAATTCGCGAACTGCCATTTTAAACTGACGACCACGATCTTCGTAACTTTCAAATAAATCGAAACTTGCACAAGCAGGAGACAACAACACCACTTCACCATCCTTGGCCAGGTAATACGATGCCCGAACAGCGTCTTTAATATCATCAGTCTCGATAATGTCAGACACTTTACCGCTGAAGAAATCAACGATCTTTTTGTTGTCTTTGCCCAGACACACGATAGCTTTCACTTTTTCGCGAACAAGCGATTCCAACTCCCGGTAATCGTTCCCTTTATCCACACCACCGACGATCCAAACGATCGGGCGGCTGATACTTTCCAACGCATACCAGGTTGAATTTACATTCGTTGCTTTCGAGTCGTTAATAAACTCGATTCCGTGCACCTTCAGGAATCGTTCCAAGCGGTGTTCTACCCCTCTGAAATCAGAAAGACTCTCTCTGATTTTTTCATTTCTGATGTTCAACACCTTTCCCGCCAAACCTGCGGCCATTGAATTATAGGCATTGTGTTTTCCCTGCAAAGCAATATCAAATATGGACATACTGAATGTGTTTTTATTCCAATTAATCGTTAGTGTATCGTTCTCTATTCCAGCTCCGTTTTCAGGCGCCTCGGCAAAAGCAAAAGGCATACAAGTTGCGCCAACTGTCCTTTTTTTCAGTTCTTCCTGAATGATCGGATCTTCAGACCAATAAATGAAAAAATCTGCTTCGGTCTGATTTTGAATGATGCGGAACTTCGAGTCCACATAATTCTGAAATTTATATTCGTAGCGATCGAGGTGGTCAGGTGTAATATTGAGAAGAATAGCTACATCTGCCTTAAATTCATACATCCCATCCAGCTGAAAACTACTCAGCTCGATCACATAATAGTCGAAATCTTTTTTGGCCACCTGCCATGCAAAACTTTGCCCTACGTTTCCTGCCAAACCGACATTTAATCCGGCATTTTTCAGCAGATGATAGGTGAGCATCGTCGTTGTGGTTTTCCCGTTGCTCCCGGTAACGCAAATCGTTTTTGCCTTACAGTACCGACCAGCAAATTCTATTTCCGAGATCACCGGGATGCCAACTTCATGCAACTTTTTCACCATCGCTGCTTTTTCCGGTATCCCCGGGCTCTTAATCACCTCAGCGGCTTTCAGAATTTCATCTTCAGTGTGTTTTCCTTCTTCAAAAGGAATCGCATAATTTGAAAGAACTTCTTTGTATTTCGGTTTAATTGTTCCGGCATCCGACACCCAAACGTCAAAACCTTTCTTTTGAGCCAGAATCGCTGATCCTACTCCACTTTCTCCTGCTCCCAAAATGACAATGCGATCGCTCATCTCTAGCGCATTTTTAAAGTTGCAATTGTGAAGACTGCCAACACAATTCCCACAATCCAGAAGCGCGTTACAATCTTCGCTTCAGGAATCCCTTTTTTCTGATAATGATGGTGAATCGGACTCATCAAGAAGACGCGTCTTCCTTCACCGTATTTCTTTTTGGTGTACTTGAAATAGCTCACCTGGATAATCACCGACAAGTTTTCAACCAGGAAGATGCCGCATAAAATCGGGATCAAAATCTCCTTTCTGATGATTACTGCAAACACCGCCAAAATACCGCCAAGCGCCAAACTTCCGGTGTCACCCATAAAGACCTGAGCCGGGTAAGAGTTCCACCAAAGAAATCCGACCGTAGCTCCAATAAATGCAGCAATGAATACGGTAAGCTCACCGATATGAGGGATGTACATGATATTGAGGTAATCGGCGTAAATGATATTACCACTTACATACGCCAGTATACCAAGCGTAATCCCGCTAATAGCCGAGGTTCCGGTTGCCAAACCGTCAATTCCATCGGTTAGGTTGGCAGCATTTGAGACCGCAGTGATTATTAAAATGATAGCTAATACATAGACAATCCAACGGACCCACTCGGAGCTTTCCCCCATGAAATTAACGATCCATTTGTAATCAAATTCGTGATTCTTAATGAAAGGAATGGTTGTCTTTGTCGATTTCACATCTTTAGTCACAAAGTTAACAGCTTGCTGTCCGGTCTCATTTTCCACGACGATCTCTTTGATATAGTCCCCTTTCGCGTTTTTTACTTTTTCACGAACAACCACTTCCGGAGAAAAATACAAGGTTGAAGCAACGATTAACCCCAAACTCACCTGTCCCAGGATCTTAAATTTGCCGGCCAAGCCTTCCTTGTCTTTCAAAAAGACTTTGATATAGTCGTCGATAAAACCGATAATTCCCAACCAAATGGTTGTTACCAGCATCAATATGATGTAAATATTGTTCAGCTGAGCAAACAATAACGTCGGGATAATAATTGACGACAAAATGATAATGCCGCCCATTGTTGGGGTTCCTTTCTTTTGAAGCTGACCTTCAAGCCCCAAGTCTCGGATTTCCTCACCAATCTGCTTCTTTTGCAGCATTCGGATAAGCTTTTTACCAAAGCCCATGGTGATGAACAATGAAGTTATGATTGCGGCCGACGACCGAAACGAGATATATTGCAACATCCCAATTCCCGGAACATCAAATCCTTTTAACCATTCATATAACAAACTAAACATCGTCTTCTTTTTTCTGGGTTCTACTGATTAA
>QKCF01000165.1 GCA_003246935.1 Sunxiuqinia sp.
GCAGCCATCATTGCAATCAGCTTAATTCGCCGTACCCGCTACAACAGTTCCTGGATCCTGATCTCCACGGGATTTGTTTTGATGGCAGTACGACGCCTTTTTGATTTCTCGACACTGTTTTGGGATTCACCTTTTTTTCAGAAAGAAGAAGTAAACAGTTGGCTCGGGATCCTCATATCCTTCTTGATCTTCGTTGGCGTTATCTATATCCGCGAAATCTTTAACCTACGCGACCGTATCGATCAATTGCGGGAAGAAAATGAATCGGCAGTATTATCAGCCGTTATCCAGGCTGAGGAAAAAGCCAGGCAGACGTTTGCCCGCGACTTACACGACGGACTTGGTCCTGTGCTGTCATCCATCAAAATGGGCATGAGCGCCATCGACCTGCAAAGCCTCGATCAACAAAATAAGCTGATTATGCAACGTTCGACCTCTGCAACTGACCAGGCAATTGTTTCGCTTAAAGAAATATCGAACCAGCTAAGCCCACACCTGCTCAAAAACTATGGGTTGACTACAGCCATTGAAAGCTTAGCGGAACAGTTGCTCGGGAATTCTGATATCCGATTCCAATTTGAGTCAACGATTGGCGACGAACGATTTTCCTATCAACTGGAGATTACGCTATACCGGATTATCTCCGAGTTAATCAACAACAGCATTAAACATGGTCATCCAACGATCATTCAACTTTCCCTAACAAAACAAACCAATATGCTCCTCCTGACCTATAACGACGACGGTCAAGGATTTGAAACAGATCAAGCTTCGGAGAACAAAGGTATGGGATTGGAAAACATTCGTTCCCGGGTAAAATCGATGAAGGGGATCTTCCAACTGGAATCGGCGATGGACAAAGGCATTCATGTAAATATTCAAGTCCCCGCAATATGAATCTGATTGATATTTATTTAGTTGACGACCACGCCCTGTTTCGGGAAGGCTTGAAGTTTCTGTTATCGGGACTCGACTCTATTGGAGCGATCTATGAAGCAGACAACGGCCAACAGTTTCTCGATGGGATGAGAAAGCATCCGGTCGATCTGGCTTTAATCGATATTGAAATGCCGGTCGTTAATGGCGTTGATGCTGCGAGGCATGCACTGGAGCTTTGCCCCAACTTGAAGATTATCGCCCTTTCCATGTACTCGGACGAAAGTTATTATGTGAGTATGATTGACGCGGGTGCCAATGGATTCCTACTGAAGAACTCCAATTTTGCAGAAGTGAAGAGAGCCATTGAGAATGTTTTAGTTGGCAAAAATTACTTCTCGCTTGAGATTCTGCAGGCCATCATGAAAGGACAACGAAATAAGCCTCAGTTGACACCACACGATCAGCCTTTAACAGAACGGGAAGCAGACGTGCTGGTGCGGATATGCCAAGGCTTGTCGAATGCAGAGATCGCCGACCTGCTCAACCTCAGCAAACGCACTGTAGATAAACACCGCGAAAATCTGTTACAAAAAACGCAATCAAAGAACACGGCAAGCCTGGTTATTTACGCCATCAAAAACAGCTACTACCAGATTTAACGACCTGCCTACGTTAAAAAACGTAGGTTCGTAATTACGCTTTTCCTAGGTTGTCCAGTCCTGCCCACTCCCCTACTTTTGATCAAAAAAAGAACCATGATCCAAAGTATAAGCATTCTGGCTGGTCGGAATAAAACCGGCAGAACCGAAAAGTTTGAACGAATAGATATTCATTGTGGCGAAATTATCGGCATTGTTGGGCCAACCGGAAGTGGCAAAAGTGCGCTGATTGAAGACATCGAGCAATTGGCTCAACGCGACACAACAACCAACCGCCAAATTCTCCTCAATGGTCGTATACCTGATCCGGACTTACGTTACGATCCCAAAAAGAAGCTGATCGCTCAGCTTTCGCAAAATATGAATTTTCTGGCCGATATGAGCGTCGAAGAATTTCTAAAGCTGCATGCCAAATGCCGGGGCAAAAATCCCAACTTGGTTGATCAAGTGATTGAGGCAGCCAACGCATTAACCGGCGAACCAATCCGCAAGGATATGAACCTAACCATCCTGAGCGGAGGTCAAAGCCGCTCGCTGATGGTAGCCGATGTGGCCTTTATCAGCGACTCCCCCATTGTTCTTATAGATGAGATTGAGAATGCGGGGATCAAAAAACATGAAGCACTGAAGCTGCTTTCCGGAAACGGCAAGATCATTCTGGTGGTTACCCACGACCCAATATTAGCGTTAATGACCAAGCGCCGCATCATCATGAAAACCGGCGGAGTTGAAAAAGTGATTGCTACAACCGAAAACGAAATGGAACTATCAGTTCATCTAAACCGGATCGATCAGGAACTATTGCAAATCCGCGAGAAAGTACGACACGGACAGGAAATCACATCATCTTTCTTCAATGCGGAAACGCTTTCACCTGAGTTTGCTGAATAACCAAATACCAGAATTCATCTAAAATATTCTATGAAAGTCATTATCGTTGCCGGAACTCCCGGCGCAGGAAAAACAGCTGTACTCCTGCATACCTTAAAAGTTTTAGCTGACGAAAAGCGAAATGTCTCAGCCGTAAAAGTTGACTGTCTGTACACCGAAGACCACCTGCGTTTTCAAAATATTGGCATCCCCACGCTGATGGGACTCTCTCGTGATATGTGCCCCGACCATTACACAATTTACAATTTGGGGGAAATGATTGATTTTGCCAACAGCAACCAATCGGAGACGTTGATTGTGGAAACAGCCGGCCTATGCCACCGCTGTGCGCCATATACCGAAAACTGTCTGGGCGTATGCGTCATTGATGCAACTACCGGCCCCAATACGCCACTGAAGGTTGGCCCTTTTTTAAGTACGGCCAACGTGGTTGTTATTACCAAGGGCGATGTCATTTCGCAGGCCGAGCGTGAGATTTTTCGCGAACGCATCCTGGAGATGAATCCCAACTGCCGGATAATTGAGGCGAACGGATTAACCGGTAAAGGTTCTATTGAGCTGGCCTCCTGTTTCGACGAGGCCCAAACCTTCAGCTACGAGCAGGAAGAACTGCGCCACAATGCACCTTTCTCCATTTGCACGCTTTGTGTGGGTGAAACACGCATTCATAGTCAACACCACCGAGGGGTACTGCGCCATATCAACGGGCTACAGGAATACATAGGAGAATAAGCATGGAAAAAACAAAAAACATACAAGAGCTATTGCCTGGCTTTAACTGTGGAGCCTGCGGATCGCGCAATTGCGTGGAGTTTTCAATGAAGCTGGAAACCGGTATCGTTAACTTAGGTGCCTGCCCTGTGCTTGAACAGGACCGCTTCCTGAAAAACAAAGCAACACTGGCTGAGATTTTAAACGACTACAGCTGCCTCTCGCATCAAAAGCCCCTTGGCCTAATTGATGGTGTACAGGCCGACTTCAGCCTTCACCCCTTTTCGGGGGAAAGCTCCTGTCGCGAAACGCTGGC
>QKCF01000155.1 GCA_003246935.1 Sunxiuqinia sp.
GGTATCTCACCGATTAATCTAGGTATAAAAGGCGGTTATACATCATCAAAAATTACGACGAGTTTAGACCAGTTTAATGATGGTTCGGTAAACAATTTTTTAGTAGGAGCATTTGTTCGGGTGAACCTGGGGGAAATCTATCTTCAACCAGAGGGCTATTTCGCTTCAAAAGGCGGTGTATTGGAAGAGACAACCAAAGATTCCTTCGACTTTAAAACGATTGATGTACCAGTGTTACTGGGGTATAAGTTGATTAACCAGACTGCGTTTAATCTACGGGTTAATGCCGGTCCTGTTTTTTCGTTTGTCACAAAAAAAGACGGTACGACATCAGGAAACGAGTTTGACGCTGATAACTTGAAAGATAACTACGTCGGAATTCAGTATGGTGCAGGCGTCGACTTTATGTTTTTATCGCTGGATGCCCGCATGGAAAATAGCTTTGGGGATGTATACAATGGGGCCGGCGAAGAAAAAAGCAAAATCTTTATGGTAACTTTGGGAATTAAATTCCTGTAGCTCATTCATAGAAAAACTGTTTTATGACTCCTTCCTTCATCTCAAACAAGTTTGTTCTTACAAAACAGTTGTTCTTTGTTTTCGTGTTATTGATTATTGCCAAACCTGTATACTCGCAAACTGAATTTCCCAATGAAGGTCAGCACTCGGTAGAATATACATCGATTGCGGGCTTACCTTCAGATTCGTTAGCGCTGTTTTATGAGCCGCTTTTTTTCGCGGAGGGGCCATCATCACTAGCCAACGTTGAGATTTTGGAGATACAGATTCCAAAAATTAGTTTTTATAGCTCTAAGACTTATCCTTCATTTTACGGAAGCTTTATTCGAAATCCCTTTATCTCAGCTTATTCATTGAATTCGAAGGCGATCTGTAGGCTCTCGGATAAACTAAGCTTAACGGGTAGTAGTTTTTCTGCAAACTCGGTGTATGGAGCCCAACCTTCGAATTTTTCCCCTGACCAAATGAACATCCATGGCATCAATTTTCATTTAGAATATAAAATTTCCGATAAAGTTCGGGTTGGAGGAGGATTACAGATCTACCAAGACGCAAACGGTCTTTAGTCCTGTTCATGTCCAGTTGACTGATAAATTCAGTATTTTTGCAAAAACAACTGAGATCAGCAAAAATGACAGCTTCACGAGCAAAAGAAATTAATCCTTTTATTGTAATGGAAGTGCTTGAAAAAGCACAAGAAATGGAAAAACAAGGAATTGATGTGATTCACCTTGAGGTTGGTGAGCCGGATTTTGATATCCCGAGTTGTGTTAAAGAAGCAGTTTGTGATGCATTGAATGGAGGCCTAACTCACTATACGCATAGTTTAGGTGATGCAGAACTCAGAAATGCAATTGCTAAGCAGTACTTTGACGAATACGGAGTGACGGTTGATCCCAGCCAAATCGTAATAACCTCGGGATCTTCGCCGGCAATTCTAATGGCACTGTCTGTACTTTGCGAACAAGGTGATGAAGTCATCATTTCAGATCCGGCGTATGCCTGTTATGCCAACTTCATCCATTACATTGGTGCAAAAGCGGTGAGGGTACCGGTGTCTTCGGCTGATGGATTTCAATTTCATGGGGAGGATGTGATTGCAAAAATAACTAAACGAACCAAAGCGATCATGATCAATAGTCCAATGAATCCAACGGGGAACTTATTGAGTAAAGAATCATTGCAGATGATGGCTTCGCTGGAAGTGCCAATTATTTCGGACGAAATATATCATGGGTTAGTATACGGTGAGAAAGCACACAGTATCCTTGAATTTACCAACCAGGCTTTTGTGCTGAATGGATTTTCGAAGAAGTATGCAATGACAGGATTGCGACTGGGATACTTAATAGCACCCAAACAACATATTCGCACTCTTCAGAAATTACAACAGAATCTTTTCATCTGTGCTAGTTCAACAGCACAGAAAGGGGGAATAGCAGCACTGAAAAATGGGGGATCTGCAGTAGATCAGATGGTTGTTACCTATGATGAAAGGCGGAAATTCTTAATTCGACGTTTGCGTCAATTGGGATTTGAGCTCCCAATGGAGCCCACCGGCGCTTTTTATGTATTTGTGAATGCCCGTCACTTATCGTCAGACTCATATCAGTTGGCTTTTGATATATTGGAGAAAGCTCATGTTGGAGTAACACCAGGGATTGATTTTGGACCGGGGGGAGAGGGCTATCTGCGTTTTTCTTATGCCAATTCCCTCGAACGTATTACGGAAGGATTGGATCGACTGGAAATTTATCTGCAAGAACGCAAAAAGTAACGCTTTATCCGATTTTCGACCTCTTTTACAGATCCCCAAATGCCGTTTACCGGCTGCAGGCTGTTGTTTGTCGAAGGATGGCCAAATGACTGTAATTATTTGATTTTGTAATCGTCTATTAGAATGTAACAAAACAAGACAAGCATTTTAGAACGAGAAACAAATTCAGAGATTAAACATTTAAATCAAACAGTCATGAAAACCAGATTATTCCAATTAGCAACAGTCGTAGTATTAATTACATTGAGTTTATCACTAAGTGCTGCCGATCGTAGTCGTATGTTCGAAGAGTATACCATCAAGCAGATGGAACATGCCGAACTTTTTACCGGTGTTGATGCTGCCTGGACTTTGACCTATGACAATCAGGAATGCCCGATTCTAATTTCATTTAAGAAAAACAAGAATTGCAAGACCTATATTGTTCGTGGCGATCATTTCGAAGTAGTTTATGAGTGTACAAAAGTCGGTTTTGGCGCGCGTATGGTTAAAAAATCAGAAAGTAGGTTCCCGCGTTTGTTAACCGCAGCAGTTTTAAATTCCGAGGAGTTGGCAAAACAACAAATTCTTACCCCTAACCGAGTCGATGATGAAAGGGCGTTGGCCTTAATCGCTGCTTATCTTCCGGATCTTGTGAATCCAAGCTACAGACATTTACTGAATTAGGATTTTAGATAATTAAACAGCCTATTGTTGGCCGCTTTCATTCCGTTGAAGGCGGCTTTTTTTAGATACATCCGCAAACAAAACCGTCGGCCATTCCTTCCAATAGTTCCTGCACTTTTTCTTTTTCCCGATCTGATCCTTTACAGTTTTCGCAAACGGGTAAGTTCACCATTCTATTTCGAAAACAATCGATAAAAACGGGCCCTTCGCAAACAAAACACTCTTTATTGAATTCGATCATCTCTCTAGTCAAGTTTCATTTTTCGGGTGTAAAAGTAGGCATTCTGCTGGCAGAAACAGAAATTATCTATCGGATTTTCTGTCATGAAAAGCCCGAAAATATGCTATTCTGTCTTCATTTTTGACTGCAAAAAGGATGGCATAATTATTATTGAAAAAAAAGAACCCGCAAGTAGTATAGTAATTCATTATAATTACTTTTGTGGGCAGTCAAGTAGATTTATAAGAAAAAA
>QKCF01000255.1 GCA_003246935.1 Sunxiuqinia sp.
AACCCGAAAGAAGATAGCAAATTGTGAGTTTGCAGCTAAATTGGTTGCCAACGAAGTTCCTTTTCAGGTTGAAAATCTCGGAGACTCGGTCAATACAAACGCAAATGAGTATTGGCCTTCACTAACAATTGACGGCAAGAAGCTGGTGTTCACCCGGTTAATTCCTGTTGAAAATAGGGTATCACCGATGGCCCCAGAAAGCCAGGAAGATTTTTATGAAGCGGATTGGAGGCAAGATACATGGGGAAAGGCTTATCCAATGAATGCCGTAAATACCGGAGATAACGAAGGAGCCCAAAGTATTTCGGCCGACGGTCGACTGATTTTTTTTACAGCCTGTAATCGTCCCGATAGCTATGGCGGCTGTGACCTGTATTTTTCGCGATTGCTGAATGGGCGATGGACGGCCGTTCAGAATGCAGGAGCTCCTGTAAATTCAGGCGCTTGGGAATCACAACCTTCAATTTCTGCCAATGGGGAATACTTATACTTTGTAAGTACCCGTGCCGGCGGAAAAGGAGGACGGGACATTTGGCGGTGTCGCCTGGATGGTTTTAATCCAAATGGAAGACCAATTTGGGGAGTATGCGAGAATTTAGGAGACTCCATAAATACCGTAGGCAACGAAGTTTCACCGTTTATTCATTCGGATGTAAAAACCTTGTATTTTTCATCGGATACCTGGCCCGGATTGGGAGACAAGGACTTGTTTTTGTCGAAAATGAAAAATGATTCATCATGGACAAGCCCGAAGAATTTGGGATACCCGATCAATACAGTAAAGGAGGAAAAAGGGCTAATTGTAGATGCTTCCGGTCAGTATGCATATTATTCAACGAATCGGAATGGGGCTAAAGGATTGGATATTTACCGTTTTAAGTTGTATGAGGCTATTCAACCCGATCCGGTTTCATATGTCAAAGGTATTGTATACGATAGCTCAAGTGATATGCCTCTATCGGCCCATGTTGAGTTGATTGATGTTGAATCGAATAAGCTGATTACGGCAACCGAATCTTCGGCAAATAATGGCGAATTTCTGATTTGCCTGCCTTTAGGTGAGGAGTATGCTTTTAATGTCGCAATGCCGGGCTATCTGTTTTACTCTGCTAATTTCGCGCTAAAAGAAGTTCGAAAGTTAGATAATCCAATGGCCCTGGAAATTGGCTTGGAAAAAATCAATCCCGGCAGTATAACGGTATTGCGGAATATTTTCTTCGCAACAGACTCCTTTGATTTGGAGAGCCAGTCAAAAGCAGAATTGGAGAAATTAGTTGAATTTATGAAGCAAAATCCGGGAGTTTCAATCGAAATTGGAGGACATACGGATCACCAAGGAACAGCCGAATATAATTTGAGGCTATCCGAAAACAGAGCTAAAGCTGTTTACAATTATTTGATTGATGCAGGTGTTGCGGAAAGCCGTTTGTCGTACAAAGGCTATGGTTACGACGTGCCTGTTGCTGATAACGAGACAGAAGAAGGACGTTCTCAGAATCGAAGAACTGAGTTTAAAGTGTTGAAGTTGGCCCGATAGGCAGGCCGACTATTTCATTCCGTTTTGCTTCATCCTTTCTTCCTGCATCGCTGAAACAAAGCGATGCGTAAAGTAATTTACGTTCCGATCAAGGAGCCGGTATCCAAAAGACGATAGCTCATATAAGGCCGGATAGTGTGATAAAATCAGTTCGTTAAGATGAAACCGAACTTGCTCAGCTTCGTTATTTCGTGCTCTGGAAAGTTTATTCTTACCCAACAAAGCATTCATCAGGCTTAACTCTTCAACCAACCTGTATTCTTCATAATGCCGGTCTTTTTCAATGACTGCTTCGGTGAATCGTAAAGCTTCATCGCCCATCAGATCGATAAACTCGACCAATTCAGGCGTTCTGTCAAATTGATAAACTTGTTTTGCTATATTATTGAATGTATGAGCGAACTTGCTTTTAAAATCCACTCTGAAAGCATCAAATAATTTGAATTGCTCAAAAATGTCGTGAATTATTTTTCTCATATCTGTTTCCATAATTAATTGCATTTTAATTTATAATAAAATTGCATTTCCCTGTTGTTCTCCAGATATATTGTAAAACATGAGGGACGTCATATTTGTTCGCTGTTTCAGTGCATCCAACTACCAAATTTCCCCTGTCTGTAGTCTTCGTAAGCTTCCACAATTTCCTCCTGAGTATTCATAACGAATGGTCCCTGAGATACTACAGGTTCGTTTAATGGTTTCGCATGCCCCAGTAGCAATACGCTATCTGCTTGTGCTTCAATCTGAATAATTTCAGAGTCATTCACAAACTCGACTAAGCTTAGCTTCGGAATACTTTGCCCTTTTACATTAAGTTTACCGCGAATAATGTAAAAGAAAATATTTTCGTCGGTAGGGATATTCACAGCAAAGTTTGCTCCTTTTTTAAAATCGATTGTGGCCATGTGAAGGCCTATCTTCGAATCAAAAGGAGCCGTCACGCCTTTGTATACCCCGGAAACCAAATTTACAGTTGTCAAACCGTCCTCTGACTTGATTTTTGGCATTGATTCCTTTTGAAGACCTTTGTAAAGCGGGCTGCACATTTTTTCCTTAGCAGGAAGGTTAACCCATAATTGCAGGATTTCCATCGGGCCACCGTCCCGTTTAAACTCTTCGGACGAAACTTCCGAGTGAATCAGTCCTTTGCCTGCAGTCATCCATTGCACTCCTCCAGCGCTGTCGAAGTGGGCAATATCACCTTCAAGAATGAAAGTTACTGTTTCCATACCTCGGTGTGGGTGAGGTCCAAAGGGCAACCCGTTGTTATGAGGCGGATATACTTGTGGACCGTGATGGTTCAAAAACAAGAAAGGATCCAAATACTGAATCGAATAGGTCGGGATTGCCCGGTATGTTACCAGATCAGCGATCGGGTCGTATATGGGTTGATGAACTCTTTTTATGGTTCTCATGGCTATGTAAATTGTTTATTTAAATGATTAAACAATTGTGAACATCGCTTGTTCCGGGATTTTCATCTATTTATTCTATCCGGTATTGATATATTCTAGCGGTTCGTGTGTACCATTTTGAAGGTCTTCAACGGCGAAAAGTAAACTATCAGAGCGGTATTGACGATATGCTTTGCGATAATGAAGGTCTTCAAAACGGCGAGGAAGGTTTACAATGCGATATTGAAGATACTCGATGCCTTAATGAAGACCTTCAACGCCGCATTGAAGGTCTTCAATGGACTATTGAAGACAAAAAAAGAGCTGCTCCGAAAGGAACAGCTCTTGAGTTATCATCGTTTTGTAAACGACAAATTAGTTGAAATACCAGCGAGGATCACCTGCTGAAGTTTTTCCGTCGAATAACTCATCAGCAATTGAAAAATCGCCATTGGCAGGATCAGCAAATAAGTCGGTCGAAGCACCGCTGTAGCTGTTCAAACCGCTGATTGATGCGCCGCCTAATACAAAATCACTTGTGGCGTAGCAGTTGGTCACAACCGGGCTTCTGTTAAAACGAATTCCTTTGGCTGTATCGTCTTGAGTGTCCCCAAAAATACAGTTGCTCAGTGTGAAACCGTTTGTAGGACCATATGAAGAGCTGTAATCGAAGAAATATCTTCCTGCAGCGATAATGTCATCAAAAGTACAGTCTGCGATTAATACACTGTTGCTGTTTGATTTGTTGTGCAGGAACAAACGACCGATATTATAGAAGGTCGAGTTTGTAATGCTGATATTATCGATTACATGGTTCGAAGCAGACACGTTAATCACATAATAACTGTCTGGAATATTGTACACAAGGCAGTTGTCGATATTGAAGTTTTCGATGTATTTATCAGCTGAATCTTTCAATCGCAGCGGTGTGTTGTTGAAATCGTGCAGCAAACAGTTCGAGAATTCCAATGTCGCTGTATTCGTTTCACCACTTTGGTTAATGAAGTAGCTGTTTGCACCTCCTGTTGGCGTGCCGTTCGCATCATAAACTAAACCAGAGATATCAAAATTCGTGAACTTCACATAGTCGTGAGTAGCGCCCAATTCCAATTGGGTCAAGTTCAGGATTGCTTTTGAGTCGCCGGGTAATCCAAAGAAGTTAAATGAAACACCTGCCGGTAAGGTTAATGTTTCAGCAAAAGTGAAGAATCCTCCTGCCGGGAATGTTACCGTAACAGTTGACGCTGTTATTTCGTCAAACATTGCCTGGGTCAACACATCACCTGCTTGTAAACGAATGTAATACTCGGCTTCTGGAACCTGCGGATAAGTTGTGAAGCCGGCTGATCCGCGTTGTTTAACGCCATTCATCAGCAATGCTTCGTACGATGTTTCGGGAGACAAACCTGTTACCGTTAATTCGCCCGCTGCTTTTTGTTCTGCCGTAATCGTGATATTCTCTACTTCGTTTCCGTCAGCATCATTAATAACCAAGTTGCTTACAGTTGCACCGGCTTCCCAGCGGAGGGTTGCAGAATTGCTCAAAATATCGCCTGCACCAACTGTTTCCATGATTTGTTCTGCACGGGTTTTGAAATATACACCTGCCCATTCTGAGTTGTCTTTTGAAGCATCAGCAGGGATTGCTTTTACACGCAATGAATAGATTGTATTTCCATCCAGTCCGTCCAATGTAAAGCTATTAACTGTTGTATCGAAAGTTGCAACAATGTTGTCAAAAACAAGGCTGTCGGTGCTTAATTCGAATTGATAGTGATCAGTTCCTGGAATGGCAACAAAGTTGACATCTCCTGTTGTGGCAGTAATTCCCGTCACTGTTAAGTTCGTAGGACGGAACAAGCGGTCGTATGACTTGTCGACATCCCAATCATTTTTGTCGACGCAGGCGCTGAAAAGCAACAAACCTGCTACGAAAGCAAAAAGGATTTGAATATTTATTTTCTTAATGAAATTCATTCTTTAAATCGTTTTAAATGAAGTTCTGTGGCATTCGCAGAAGCTCCATTATTGATTATTTGATTAATTAAATCCGTATGAGTTTGAAATCGTTCCGTTTGACTGGTTTACAATTTCCTGGTAAATCGGGAACAGGTGACGATTAGGAACACTTGCATCCAGACCAGAGCTGTATCGATCGATAATCAACAGCTGCTTTTGTTTTGAAGTGCTTTCGTCATCTAAGCCCCACATCCATTTCACAGGTTCTTCGTAGCCATCAATTAAGTCCGTACCTTTGTCTTCGTAGAAATTTACTTCTGACAGGTTGATTGTTTCTTCATCATCGTTGTATTTGATGTAGATTGCCGGAGGAACATCAATTGTAACACCGGATTGGTTGACAAATTCACCGGTTGAATACATGGCTTTAAAAGCATCCCGTTGTTCTTCAATTTTTGAACTCAGCATGTTCCAGCGAATCAGGTCGTATTTACGCATACCTTCACCACCAAACTCAAACATACGCTCGTTGGCAACAGCTTCGAAGAATGAATCATGATCGTTGTGAGCTGCAATATAGGCATCAACCTTTGTTGCTTGATCTTCTTCGCTGAATGCTCGGCTACGAACTTGTTTCAATGCGTCGATGGCATCTTGAGTGGGGCCGCTGTTCAATTCGTTTTCAGCTTCAGCAAACATCAGCAGAACGTCAGAGTAGCGCATTACAACCCAATTGATACCGGAACCAATTTTAGATGTTGCACTGATATTGATGTTTTTAAATTCTTCGCTCATCCAGCGTTGGTCGTATTTCCCGATTGTCCACGAAAATGGATTGCTCACAAACATTTCCATTGGAGCATTTGCTTCTGTTGTGTTAGGACGGTATTCGTAGCAAGCAACTGTAATGTCGCGACGAATGTCTTCCTGATCGAACTGGTAGAAATAGTACGGAGTAACAGAATAAACGGTTGCGTTGTTTCCGTAGCCATATTTTGTATTTGTGCGGAAGCGAACGCCGATCGAATAACCAATTTCACTACTACGAGTTAATCCCATAGCAACTTCAAACAAATTTTCGTACGAAGAGGTGTTTGTGGTCAGGTTACACAGGTCTTGCCAAATTTTTAGGTAGCTGCTGGTTAAGCTATGCGGACCTTCAGTGATTACTTTGTAACAAGCATCGCGGGCAATTTGGTAATAATCCAGGTAATCGGCGCCGCGTTCAGTCGGAAATCCTTCTTTATTGCGGATCGAGTATCCACCTCTCCAAAGTGCAATACGTGCTTGAAGACCTAAGGCAAATCCTTTGCTTACACGTTCCGGAGTTGTTCCCCAGTCCATCAAATCAGCTGCAGTTGAAAGATCGTCTATCATATGATTCAGAATCGTGTCACGATCAGCAACGGCAGGGTAGAAGTTTGATCCGTCAGACAAGGTTGGTTCCAGTTTGAAGGGAACATCGCCCCAGTTGCGAACCAGCTCGAAATAGTACAGTGCACGCAAAGTCAAGGCTTCTCCGTAGTAGTTTTGCATGTCGCTTTGGGTATCCGAATTGCTGAATGCCGGGCTGTTCGGAATTTCAGTGATCGCCAGGTTGGCACGTTCAATACCTTTATACAAGGCTTTCCAGGTTTTGTCAAGGTGACCCGACCAACTTGGAGTGGCGTAGTAGTTACTGATACCGCGGTTGCCTTGTTGGTTGTATGAATTCTGGTCTGCACCAACAACTTCAACATCCGAGTTGGTCGAATACATCAACGACAATCGAGATGAGTACATTTCGTCATAGGTCAAAATGTTGTAGATCCCCATGATCGCTGAGTTTGTGTATGCTGGAGTTGAAAATACCACATCGCTGGTATATTCAGAATCTGACGTCTGATCCAGGAAGTCACCGGAGCACGATGCAAAGCCCAGTGTCAGAAGGATTAATAAGGCGGGTAATATTTTATTTTTAATCATTGCTCTAAAAATTAGAATGTTAAGTTCACACCAACAACATACTGACGGCTACGTGGGTAAGCAGAGTAATCAACCCCCGGAGTCAGCGGAGTACTTCTACGTGTATCTACTTCAGGATCGAAACCGCTGTAGTTTGTCCATAAAGCTAAATTATAGCCTGTGAAGTACATGCGTAAGCTTCCTTTGTTTTCTCCTTGTTTCCAGTTGAATGGCATTGTGTAACCAACGGTAACGTTGTTTAAACGCAAAAATGAGCCGTCTTCAACAGCATATGAGTGCAGTACCGTTGTTGTATACAATGGCATCCACATACTTTTTCCTTGGTTAAGCTCTTTCAAAAGAGTCGGATTTGCATCGTTTCCACTGTAGATATTCAATCCGGTTTCAGGATCAATCGTTGTGAAACGGTGAGCTAAATCCATGTCGGTAATCAGGTTTTGGTATTTACGAGACATCAACATACTTGAGTAATCTAACTTGTTGGCGTTGTAAACCTCGTTACCATATGACCAGTTTAGGAAAGCCGATGCATCCCAATTTTTATATTTCGCAGTTAAACTGAAACCTCCGGTGTGGATAGGTTGTGCCGATCCCAAAACGGTTTTATCATTTTCATCGATAACGCCGTCTTTGTTCAGGTCTTTCAATTTTAGAGCACCAGGACCAAAATAGGCTCCCGGAGAAGTCAAACTGCTATTGTCTGCAATTGGAGTAACACCATCTGCATAAAATTCATTCAGCTTCCAGGTTTTGCTTGCATCATCGAAAGTAAAGTCATCAAAAGAGTACATGCCTTCAGTAACATAGCCATACATTTCACCCACTTCATGTCCTTCGCGAACAATATAGTCTGATGTTGGTGCTGCAGAACCGTTCCATCCTGAAGAATAAGTTTTGTAGTTCAAATCACCATTACTGAATTTGTCAACACGGTTTCTGTTGAAGGTGATGTTGAAAGATGCATCCAAGGTGAAGTCTTTTTTTTCTACTAAAACAGCTTGCAAAACGAATTCAACCCCTCTGTTTGAAGTTTGACCAATATTCATCATTTGCGTTGTGTAACCAGTACTTTCCGGTACAGGTTGGTCAATCAGCAAATCAACAGTTTGGTTGTAATATAAGTCGAGTGACCCATTAATTTTACCTTGCAATAAGCCGTAGTCGAAACCAAGGTTTGCCGTGTGTGTGGTTTCCCATTTCAAGTCTTGATTTGCCAAGGCTGTACTTGGAATCAACTGAGATGCTTCACTTTCGTTTGGATAATAAGGTTTACTATCGCTTGAAGTTGTATAACTTGTTCTCCATAAACCACTGTCGATCCGGTTATTACCAGAACTACCATAACTGGCTCGTACTTTCAGGCTATATAACCATGATTTCGAATTCTCCATGAACCCCTCTTCACTCAAACGCCATGCAAAAGCCAGTGAAGGGAAATACCCCCAGCGATTACCTTTTGCAAACTTACTTGAACCGTCAGCACGCATTGTACCCGTGATTAGGTACTTGTCGGCGATTGAATAATTCACACGCGTAAAGAATGAAGAAAGATTGTTCTTTGCACCGATACCTGTAACAGTCGGGATCGCAGTTCCCAGGTTGAACATAGCCAATACATCCTCGGCAGACATGCCTGCAGGGAAAAAGCGAGATTCGTTTGTTACCGATTTACCCCAGCTTGAAGACATTTCTTGTCCAAGCAAAACAGTCAGATCCTGATTCGGAAGGATATCTTTTTTACTGTAGGTGAATGTGTTTGCAAAACGCCAGTTTTCTCCGTCGTAGTTGTAAATGCGGCCAACTGGTTGTCCTGCGTAGTTTTTAGCAGTACTGGTAGCCTCGCCCCAAACATAGTCGGTACGGTTTTGAGTGAAGGCATAGCCCCACTCAGAACGGAATGTAAGGTCTTTATGAATTTTCCAGTTCACAGCAGCGTTGAAGTTCATATTCAAACGGAACTGCTTCTTGTATTCGTCCAAAACTGATTCAACCGGATCATACAACAAGCTGGTGGCTTCCGGGCTGTTGATGTCATCGTTATCTACATCACCCTGACTGAATTCGCGAAGGCCTTTAGTCGGTGCATATTTTACAGCGTTACGCAGTTTTGAGTTTGCGCCTGATTTGTCAGAAGAAGTACCTGCACCATCAACAACACTGTGAGACATTCTCGTGTTGAAGTCTAAAGATAAATTATCAGCGATGTCTGTTTTCAACTTAAAGTTCAGGTTATTACGTTGGAATCCTGATGTTAACATGATTGCGTCTTCATCAGAGCGAGTTAAGCTTAAGTTGAAGGTTGTATTTTTTGAACCTCCGCTAACCCCCAAATTGTAATACTGTTGTGTTGCAGTGCGACCGAATACTTTGTCTTGCCAATCAATACCGCTCACTGATTTGTAGATGTCCAGGTCATCGTAAACACCATAATATCCCTGGAAAGTTGAAGACTGATCAATTTCATATTGATACAAAACATATTCGTAAGGGCTTAAAACCGACAACGATTTGATACGCTGACGTACACCGAAGTAAGAGTTGAAACTTACATTAACGCGTCCTTCTTTACCACTTTTTGTTGTGATCAGGATTACACCATTAGCACCACGGGCACCATAGATCGCTGTTGATGAAGCATCTTTCAATACTGTGATGTCCTGAATGTCAGTAGGAGGAATGTTGTTGATTGAGCTCACCGGGAACCCATCAACAATATAAAGCGGCGAGTTGTCCTGGGAAATAGAACCCCCGCCACGCACACGGATTTTTACTTCTGCATCCGGAGAACCTTCAGTTGTGACAACCTGTACACCTGCCATACGGCCAGTAATTGCTTCCGAAGCTGAGCTTACAGGAATGTTTCTGAGAGCGTCCGATCCAACTTGAGCAACAGACCCCGTCAGGTCTTTTTTCTTCATTGTACCGTAACCAACGGCAACAATCTCCTCGACCATTTGCACAGACTCTTTCAGCGTAATTTTGATGTCTGTTGTTTGTTGAGTCAATGGAAACTCGACCATTTCGTAACCAATGCTGGAGATTAATAAAACCTGGCTTTTTACATTGGGAACGCTTAATGTGAACTTTCCGTCGAAATCAGTAGACGCTCCAATTGTTGTGCCTTTAACGATTACTGATGCTCCAGGTAAAGTCATTCCCTGGGCGTCATATATAACCCCGGTGACTTGAGTCGTTTGAGCGAAAACACTCAACGATACCAAACACATCAGTAAAAAACTTAATAGTTTTTTATTCATAGGATAATTTTTAATGCACAGCTCGAACCATTATCTATTTTCTGATCTACCTTTTAATGATTCTGCTGATTAGTTTGAAATTGATTGTGTTGAATTAATAATTGATTTTTTATTTTACCTTTTTTCTTCTTTACTTCTCTTTTATTCAATTTATAAGCGATGTTTTAAGGGTTTGCAGATTTGATTTATGTATGTTTCCAGCATGGTGTAGCCCGACTTAGTCATTTGTTGGGCATCTGCAGGATTATTTGGATCCAGCTTATTCTTTAATTCCCAGTTGTTAGGGATCCCGTCTTCATCGCTGTCTTCCGAAGCAGTGGTTGTTTTTAATTCAGGCCAGCCACCAACATCTGCTTGGCTATCAATAATTCCGGCTATATTCTCATGACTACCGATGAAGGTTGTAGTACCGTGTTTTGTTTCTTGTACAATTCGCACATCCACAGGATCGCGGTGTAAGGAAGCGCCAGCATAAGCTAATACCGACTTAAAAGCTTTTTTTGCACTTTCAGCTCTCAAATCACCAACAATGGTAAATGGGATAGGGGCTGATATGGAGTCAAAGTTGCCGCGATCTTTCATGTCGATACCAAGTATATTCTCTTTGTTTACCGCTCTCTGTGATTCAACCACATTGCCAGACACATAGAATGAGCCATAGCCGTGATCTTCGGCGTAGGGTTGCAAAAATTTTCCGATTCTTTTCGACTCAGAGCCTGGTTTATAATAGTTGTTGATTACGTTGAATTGACCAGTTTCGCCGCCATAGCTGGCGTGGTTACGCCAATCGTAAATCACATTGTTGACGAACTCGACAGCTCCGCGAAATTCCTGCATTTGTTCTATTGAGTCGTAAACGCCCGGATGATCGAATCGCGGGTTCCGGCTATTGTGGTGTGCCAATAGGTTATGATGAAATGACGCATTGTTCCCGCCCCATATAGCTCCGTAACCATGGTCCCCCTTTTTGTGAACCGAATGGTTTAAGCTTTCTGAAATGATGCACCATTGCATGGTGAAGTCCTTATCAGTACTCCAGCTAATGCTGCAGTGGTCAATGATGATATGCTTATGGAATTGACCTTCAACAGCATCTGCCTGTACGTCGTTTTCGTCTCCCATCCTGAAGCGAATATAGCGGATGATAACATTGTCGGCATCGACCTTTGTCGGATAACCTTTTAGTGTAATTCCTTCACCAGGGGCAGTTTGCCCGGCTATTGTCAGGCTGTCGCTACGGATAAGCAGCTTTTTCTGTAATTCAATGGTCCCGGAAACCTTGAAAACAACCGTGCGGGGATATTTCCTTGTTGCAGCCCAGCGCAATGATCCTTTTTGACCATCGTCACTCAAGTTTGTTACATAAAGGACTTTACCACCGCGGCCACCAGTTGTATACATGCCTCCACCTTCTGCACCAGGAAAGGCTGGAGGTAATTGGGCATTTGTGCTAATTGTGAAAAATACAATTAATAAGGCTGTAAAACAGTTATTTACTAAAATCTTTCTCATCGAACTGTTCGTTAAATGATTCATTAAGGCACTACAGAGCAATGCCGTCCGGCAGATGCCAGTACAACTCTATGTTTAGCTAGTTTTTTTCAGATTCGGTTATCGCATTAGATTCTATCCGTCGGCGTTAACGGTCTTGGTAAAGAGCATAATACTCCCATTTTAATGCGAAAATGTGACCGAGTTTTACCTCATTCGATGCCGAAATGTGAATTTCGAATTAGTAGTCGATGAATTGATTGACCTTTCGGTCGAAAAGTAGTAGTGTAGTAATAAACGCCGTTTGCGAACACGGAAAACGGCCAAGCAAAATCCTTCATCACATTATCTTCCATCTCTCTCATATGCTCTCTGCTTTCAACTATCTAAACAGCATTGTGTTTAGACATACTTGTGCGTTTGGGAAGCCAAAAATAGTATTTTATACTTTTAATCGAGAGTCAAATTATTAAATACCTAATGATGATAACTTAAGGAGTAACTTGCTTGTCTAATAGCGGAGTTTGATATGTTTTTATGTCTATTAGGTAAATTGTTGGTTTTTAATCTTTTATCCGGATAAGTTTTCTTTAAGAGGAGATGAAGATATCTTTGTTTAGATTAAATCTATATTACACATAAAAATCATAATACATCCTAACTGATAATATAAAACGCGTAATTGGAGATTTTGTGCAATTGCCATAAAACAAAAACGGAGATTGCACAAATAGCGATCTCCGTTTTTATATCCTTTCGGTTGTTCTTATTCAAACCAACCATCTACAAGCTCTTTGTGTTCGTGATACCATTGTTTTGCAGCTTCTGACTCTTTTCCGGGATTGCCTTCAACTGCTAACATTAGGGAGCCCAACAAGTCATCCGTCATTTTAAAATTTTTGAAGAAGCTTGCGAGTTCAGGATTTTTCTCTGCCCAACCTTTGGTGGCAATAGTTGAAATGGTTTCTGCTTTACCCATTGTTTTTTTAGGATCTTCTAAGATTTTCAGATCGTAGCGAGCAAACATCGTGTGAGGTTTCCAGCCGGTTACAACGACCCATTCTTGTTTGTCGTAGGCTTTTTTCAACGAGGCCAGCATACCAGCTTCACTTGAGGCAACTAATTCCAAATCCAAATCATAATCTTTGATTACATCTTTTGTAATATTCATGATTCCTGCTCCAGGGTTAATACCAATGATTTTCCCTTGAAATTTGTCTTTTACACTGTTTAACTCGTCAATCGAATTAACAGTAACATAGCTCGGGACTACAAGCCCCAAAAGGCCTTCAGTGTAGATTGTTCCAATATGTTCAACCTGGTCGCCGAATTTTTCAATATATGGCTTGTGAGTAATTGGCTCCCAAACCTCCATAAACAAGTCGGCATTTCCTTTAGCAACAGCTGCGAATACTGGAGCAACGTCGGCATTGATCAGCTTTACGTCGTATCCTTTTTCTTCTAAAACAGCTTTAGCCAGATTGGTATTGGCAATACACTCGATCCAGTTAACCATAGCAATGGTTACTTGCTTTTTATCTTCTGCTTTTTTCTTACCGCCGGAACAAGCGTTGAAGAGAACGCTGGCTGCGAATACTACGGCAAATAGTGTAAGTTTTTTCATGTTTATTTCTTTTTTGATGATTTTCCTAAATTTTGGGTAATTCGGTCGAGGATAATGGCTAAAAGCACAACTGCTAAACCACTTTCAAAGCCCAACCCGATACGAAGCTGGCTGATACCTTGCAATACAATTTCTCCGAGTCCTTTGGCTCCAATCATACTGGCGATAACGACCATTGAAAGCGCCATCATGATCGTTTGGTTGACCCCGGCTAAAATTGTTGGCATAGCCAGCGGTAATTGCACTTTAACGAGTAACTGGCCGGGAGTAGCGCCAAAAGCTTTTGTTGCTTCCACAATCTCTTCGGGTACTTGTTTAATTCCAAGCGAAGTAAGCCGAACTACAGGAGGCATGGCAAAGATGATTGTTGCGAAGGCGCCGGGAACTGTACCCAATCCGAAAAATAACACGGCCGGAATCAGATAAACAAAGGCCGGCATTGTTTGCATAAAATCCAAGATTGGACGGATAACTTTCTGTGCTGTTTCGTTTTTTGCGCTCCATATTCCAAGAGGGATACCTATAACAAGTGCAATGAAAGCAGATGCCAGCACAAGTGCAAAGGTCTGCATTGTTTCAACCCAAAACCCGGCAAAATAGATGAATAGCAAGCCAACGATCGTCAGGATCGCATTTGATTTACCCGCTTTCCACCAGGCAATGCCTGCAAATAAGGCAATGGTGACGTAGAATGGTAACCAACCCCAAAAGGATTCAATGACATCAATCAACGATGACATTCCGATGTTAACTGCATCAAAAAAGCCGGAAAAGTTGGCTGTCATCCAGTTAATAGCATCTTCGATATATTGGCCTAAAATCATAATTCGATTGCTTTTTGGATTATTTCATGGATTTCTTTCTTAGCCATGCCGGTGCTTTCGGCAATAATTGAGGTTGGTGATACAACACCCAGCAAGTGGTTCTCTCCGTTAACCACGGGGATCGGTAAGTTCGTCTTACTTAGCAGCGGAAGCATATTTTCGATCGTTGTGTCCGGCGTTACACTCATCACACTTTCGTTGATAATGCTTTCTATTGTCTTGGCTTCCTCTTTTTTCAGGCGGAGTACGTCTGTTAGTTTTACATAGCCCAGGAAGGTTCGGTTCGTGCGTACAACTGGCAGATGTTCCACTCCGTTTTCACGCATGATGCGCAATACGCCGGCAGGACCTTCTTTCTTCAGCCGAGCTACTTTGGGCTTACTAAACATGATGGATGCAGCTGTTACGATTTTGCTGCGATCTACATTTTCAACAAATGACTCGATGTAGTCGTTTGCCGGATTGGTGATGATTTCTTCAGATGTGCCAATCTGGACAATTTCACCATCTTTCATAATGGCAATACGATCGCCCAGCTTGATGGCTTCGTCAAGATCATGGGTGATAAAGACAATCGTTTTCTTCATCTTTTCCTGCAAAATCAGCAATTCATCTTGCATCTGCGAACGAATCAAAGGATCGAGTGCAGAAAAGGCTTCATCCATCAGTAAGACTTCCGGTTTGTTTGCTAGCCCGCGTGCTAATCCAACACGTTGCTGCATACCGCCCGACAGTTCACTTACCTTTTGATTCTCGTAACCCTTAAGGCCAACCAAATCGATTGTTTCCATCGCCTGAGTTTCACGTTCTGCTTTTGAAATTCCTTGCAGCTCCTGTCCAAATGCAACATTGCTCAAAACAGTTCGGTGTGGCAATAAGCCGAAATGCTGAAAAACCATGGCGAGCTCCTTGCGACGTATATTCAGGAGTTCTCGATCGTTCATATTGGTAATTTCTTCATTATTAATGAAGATTTTCCCGGTGGTTGGATTGATCAATCGGTTTAAGCAGCGTAGCAAGGTTGATTTGCCGCTACCGGATAGTCCCATTACAACAAATATTTCACCTTCGTCGATGCTGAGATTGGCGTGCTGAACCGCAACCGTACAGCCGGTAGCATCCAATATTTCAGCTTTGTTTTTGCCACTTTCGAGCAGTTTTAAAGCTTTGCTTTTATTCTTGCCGAATACAAGTGACAGATTTTCAATTCTAATTTTTTCCATGGATTAGAAGTAGTAACCAATGTTAATGTTGAATCGTTTTTGCCATTTTGCATTAGCGTTGCCAACACCCATTCCTTCACCGAAGTTTGGCGTTAACCAAGGTTGGTTTTTACCTATGGCATAATCGATATACGTATAGACCGGTCCGGCCGAAAGCAGGATTCCCGGAATGAGGTGATGAACATTGGCATACTCTTCCTTCAGTTTATCCACGTAAGTGTAATCGACGTATGCCTGAATGTTTTTTATAGGTCCCAGATCAACGTTGAAGCTTTTGGCAATACCAACAGCGTAAGCATTGGCTTTGGCGGCCACATCGTAAGGGCTGCCGTAAGCACCCATCTGCACGATGTCTAAAAGCTCTCCATCGTCTGATTTTGCTTTATAGTTGTAGTTGATAAATGATCCTTTGAAATTCCAGCCTTTCCCCCAGTCCGAAACCATATGCAGAGCAAAAGCTGTACTCGTTTCAGCTTTATCCAGAACGCTGTTGTAAATACCACCTACTTGAGCAGAGGCTCCAAATTCAAGACCTTCAGAAAGATGGTAAGCTGCTCTGATATTAAATTGATTCAATTCACGAATGTGAGCATCAACTTGCTCTGTTCCAATGCGGCCAACACCAGGGGTGATGTCATATGAATAGCGTCCCGGCCCCGCATTACCATAGGTGACGTCGCCACCGGCAATTGGGCCTTCCGGTTCAGCCTGGCGGAAATAGGCAAAGCTGAGATCCAGTTTATCAATGCCTTTGTAGTCGAATGTAATACCTGTGTCGTAGTCATCTTCCAGACCAAAATAGTATTGTCCCTGAAACCACCAAGAGTGGGAAGCATATTTTGTGATTCCAAACGGTACCTGTACAACACCCAGTTTCATGTACAAATCTTCGGTCAAGCCGTAACCCAACCATCCGTGATGTATAAAATCGGTGCCAAAAGTGGGGTAGAAGCGATACTCAAAACTAAAGTCGATACCTCCTTGACTTCCGTCAACATTGAGCCTCCATGTATCCCAAGTAAACTCAGGTTGGGTTTTGTTGTTTACCCAACTTTTCGAATACACATTAAATCGAACAGCACCTCCAACTTTAAAACTGTTTTCTTTCGATTGTGCATAGCCTTGAATCGTTACAACGAAAAATAGTGTCAATGCCGCTGCCTGTTGCAACGACCTCTTCATTTTTTTTAAAACCATAGAAATAATTTGATGATTGATTGGTATTGGTACTAATACCAAAATAGATTCTATGCGACAAAAATAGGCATTATAAACTGCTTTCGCAAAATTTGCAGTAATCTTAAGTTGTATTCTAAAATATTAACATTAATTAAAGCGCTGCATTACAGATATTTGAAAGCATGCTAAATGAGCACGTCAGATTGCTTCGCCAAGTATAATGTTCTATACAAACAATTAAAGTGGACTCTTATTATGCTATTGTTAATTAGTTTGTATAGAAAATAAAAAGACAAGACTATGCGAGGGCTGTATCGATAACACTTTCAGCAAACGCTCCTTTTGTAATCAACACAGTTTAAGGCAGTTCACTGCTTAATTTCCTCTTCAGCGGTCAGCATTGGGGAGGCGTCGACATCCTGAATGTTCAACATCCGAGTGAGCAAATCAAGTGACTTGTTAATTTGAGAAAGGTCATTGGGTGTTAGTTTTGAGAGTTTGGACGCCAAACGCTGTTGTAAAAGATCCGGAGTTTTCTTTAACAGTTCATCGCCTTGCGAGGTAAGGGTGATATAGGTAACTCTTTTATCTCCGGTTTTAGGAAGTCGTGCCAGCAAACTCTTTGATTCCAACCGGGATATAATACCGGTAACCGTACTGGAGTTTAGCTTTAAATGATCACGGATGTCTTTCTGTGACGCTTGATAATTAGGGGACTGTTTAAGAAATTCTAAACATAAAACCTGAGGAATACTGACACCAAAATCACTTTGTACTTTTTTCGATTCGAGATTGATTGAGCGAACAATTTGACGAATTTTGATAATGATTTCAGTATAGTTCATGTGCTTATTTTAACGCAAAAATAGTTATTTCTGAATTATTTGATTCTAAAAGAAACAAGCTCCTGCAACTTACTCAATAATTATGTAGTAAATGATGTGATAACAAAAATGGCAGCCTGCATAGGAGTGGCTGCCACTAATTTCATTCGGGCTCTTTTTACAAAGCCTGAATTACCCGTTCCAAGCGAGCTTTAATTTCCATAGCTATTGGTGCCAATTCTTGATTTTGAATGGCCATCATGGAAGCAACAGGATCAACAGCTGCGACTTCAACCTGTTCGCCTTCGAGCTGGCGTACAATGACATTGCAAGGAAGCATAACGCCAATATGTGGCTCTGATTGAAGCGCTTTATAAGCATTAGGTGGATTGCAGGCTCCTAAAATACGGTAGCGGTAGAAGTCAATGCCCAATTTTGCTTTCAGTTTTTCATCAATGTTAATTTCACTCAAAACGCCAAAACCTTCTTTTTGTAGTTCTTCGGTTACTTTAGTTACAGCCTCATCAAATGAATAGCCGGTTGTTTTCTCGATATAATATTTCATAAAGATTGTTTTTTTCTACATAAACAATATTGAGAGCGAATGTTTTACGTAAAAGACCATTTATTGCATCAATGCATCGGTTTTTGCTGCCATAATAAAGTCATTTTGGTGCAAGCCTTTGATTTTGTGTGTCCACCAGGTTACGGTTACCTCGCCCCACTCGGTGGTAATGCGTGGGTGATGATCTTCATGGTCTGCAGCAATACCAACACGATGGGTGAAATTCAACGCATCCATAAAATCGCAAAATGCAAAGGAGCGTTGCAGCTTTTTTATTCCACCTTCTTCAATAATGCTCCAGTCAGGTATTTCTACTTTTAATCTATTCATCTCATCTTCTGTTACCCGGGGAGCATCAACCCGGCAAGCTTCACATTTCTGATCTTTCAAAACATTCATGGCGTTGCAATTAGGTTTGTTGTACTAGTTTCTTACCAAATCTTCCAGGTTGATATTCGGACAAATAAATGTGTCGATGTAATCAATCATATTTAGAAATAGAGAGCGAATGCGTTTGTCAATTTTGGGATCAATGCACTTGCCTTCCTCATCGAATGCTTCATGAACATGAGCGACAGAAACTGGTCCCGGCAGCACAATTCCGCCAACATGCGAGCAGACGCTTCTGAGGTTCTCCAGTGACTTTACAGCTCCAATATCGCCGGCAGCAACGCCAAGCAGTGAAATTGGTTTGCCCGCCAGAGCTGAAGGGAAGCCGAGGTTTTCGATAACCAACTTGATGATACTGCTAAAAGATCCATGGTATTCGGGAGTAGCGAAAATAACGCCCGTAGCTGTTTTAACGATAGCAATTAACCTCACGGCATCAACCGAATGTTCGCCTAGTCCCGGAAAGGGGAGCTTGAAGTCTTTCGGGTCGATGATTTGGTACGAAACGGTGTGATTTTTATTAATCTCATTGATCAATACGTCAACAGCCATTGATGTATAGTTATTTGGCCGCACACTCCCTTTAATGATGACGATATTTTTCATAGTACTTTGGTAAGAATTTAAATATTGTTGCAGCGGCCCTTTTGTCAAAATTCCGCTTTTAACACATCCCTTTGGCTTAATAATAAGCGCAAAGGCAGTAAGAACCGGTTAATTGATGGCGTTGAAATAGTATACGCGCGCGGCGCATTTACGTTCGTGACTCAGCAAACTAAAAAGGGAAACCCAGTGGAATTCACTTCGTTGATTATTGTGATTTTATTACTTAAAAATCGAGTTGAAACTCTTTTTCCAATTGTTCGTTACTGCTGATATTTACTTCCAGATCTTTCACCAGACCGTTACCTACCGAGTAGACCCAACCATGAACGATCAGATCCTGCTTATTATTCCATGCTGCCTGAACAATCGAAGTACGCGCCAAAGCTAACACTTGCTCTTTGACGTTCAATTCAACAAAGGTATCAAAGCGGGCTTTCTCATCGTCAATTTTATCCAGTTCTACCCGGTGAAAGCGGTAGACATCTTTGACATGTCGAATCCAATTGTCAATCAATCCAATCGAATTGTTACCCATTGCTGCCTGAATACCTCCACATCCGTAATGGCCGCAAACAATAATGTGTTGGATCTTGAGAACATTTACCGCATAGTCGAGCACACTTAGCATATTCATATCCGAATGAACAACCATGTTTGCAATATTGCGGTGAACAAAAACTTCACCTGGTTCTGCACCCACAATCTGGTTTGCCGGAACACGACTATCAGCACAACCAATCCAAAGTAGCGGAGGTTTTTGGCCTTGTGCGAGCTTGGCAAAGTATTCCGGATTTTCATTGAGCTTTTCAGCAACCCACTTTTTGTTGTTCTCCAAAAATTGATTGTAAAGTCTATGCGGCATCTTTGATTCTTTAAATTATAAATTGTTTGTTGTAACACGTGATTAAGTCGATAAGTTTAAGTATATCGTGATTTTATGAAGAGATTAAAGATGGAAAAAACTCGAGGGAATTAAGACTGTCATAGAAGGACAGATTTTCTATTTTTGCCTTCCAAAAGTAAAAATGCAGGTTTGAAATTGAATCTAAAAAATATTGACCTCCCAATTGTAGCGATACTCGACGAAATTCGCGGGACGCTGAACAACGAAAATACCTTGATTGTCAATGCTCCGCCCGGAGCAGGGAAGAGTACGATTGTACCTTTGGATTTACTGCAACTAAAGGCGCTGGAAGGGCAAAAGATCATTATGCTGGAGCCTCGTCGACTGGCCGCACGAAGCATTGCCGAGCGGATGGCTTCTCTGCTGGGCGAAGAAGTGGGGCAAACTGTTGGTTACCGTATCCGTTTCGAGAACCGCATTGGTAAAAATACTCGTATCGAGGTGGTTACCGAAGGAATTCTGACGCGTATGCTTCACAGCGACAACTCGCTGGAGGGTGTTGGTGCTGTTATCTTCGATGAGTTTCACGAGCGCAGCATTTTTGCCGATGTGGCACTGGCCCTTTGTCGCGAAGCACAGCAAATACTGCGTCCTGATTTACGGATTGTGGTGATGTCGGCTACATTAAACTTGCCGCAGTTGTCGGAGTTGTTGCAGGCTTCGGTGGTTCAAAGCGAAGGTCGGCAGTATCCGGTTGATACCATCTACACCGGCGAAAACGAAGTGCGGATAGTACCTGAGCTGGCTGCCCAAACAATTTTGAAAGCAGTACGCGAGCAAGAAGGCGATATTTTAACCTTCCTGCCGGGCGAAGATGAAATTCGAAAATGTGAGAATCTGTTGAAGGCTGAAAAGCTTCCGGTGGAGATTCATCCGCTGTACGGAATGCTTCCTAAAAACAAACAACTGGCAGCTGTATTCCCCAGTTCGCGCGGCGTTCGCAAGATTATTCTGGCCACTTCAATTGCCGAAACAAGCTTAACCATTGAAGGTGTAAAAGTGGTTGTTGATTGCGGTTATTCGCGAACCTCACGCTTTGATCCCCGTTCAGGATTGTCACGCTTGGAGACCATCAATATCTCGAAAGATTCGGCTGACCAGCGTGCCGGACGCGCAGGACGTCTTGGCCCGGGCGTTTGTTATCGTATGTGGTCGAAAGCTTCGCATGAACAACTGGCGGAACACCGCACTCCTGAAATCATGGAAGCCGATTTGGCAGACCTGGTGCTTGATTTGGCGCAGTGGGGCATTGCCGATCCCAATCAATTATCGTGGGTAAGTCCACCTCCCAAAGGGGCAGTGATACAGGCTTCGGAACTCCTGCACAGTTTGGATGCCTTAGAAAATGGAAAAATCACCGCATTAGGAAAGGATTTGCACCGCCTGCCTTGTCATCCGCGTATTGCGCACATGCTGGTGATGGCCAAACAGGAAGGAAATGTTGCTTTGGCAACCGATTTGGCTGCCATGCTTGAAGAACGGGACCCACTGGGTAAAGAAGCCGGAATTGATATTAATCTGCGTATTGAAGCGCTGCGCAAACAGCGGGGAGAGAATCGTTTGTCGAAAAAGATGAAGCGAATCGACAAGGTTGCTGAATCGTACCGGCAAATTATTGGCTGTAATGTTAGTAATGATCCTGTTGATCCGTATGAAACAGGTTTACTGCTGGTTTATGCGTATCCGGAGCGTATTGCCTGTGCGCGAGTCGGGAATAACGCGCAATTTCAGCTGGCCAACGGTAGTATTGCTATGGCCGGTCATAAAGATGATCTGGCTTACGAGTCGTGGTTGGCGGTGGCACACTTAAATGCCCGCGAGGGTATGGGAACGATTTTCCTGGCATCGCCGCTAAATCCGACTGATTTGGCTCCTTTGGTGAAGAACCGGGACGTGATTAACTGGGACAGCAAAAGGGGAACGCTCAATGCGGTTGCCGAGTTGCGTATTGGTAGTATTGTGCTGCAGTCGAAACCTTTGCCCGATCCTGATCCGGAATTGTTGCTGCAGGCTATTTCGGAGGCCATCAAAAAAGACGGTGAGCACCTGTTGAATTTCAACGAGGAGGTCATGCAATGGCAAAACAGGGTATTGAGCTTACGCAAATGGAATCCAGCAATGGGCTGGCCCGATGTTTCAACCACCGAATTATTGCATACAAACGGGGAATGGTTGGCGCCATACCTGCAAAATATCCGCAAGGCCGACGATCTGAAGAAGATCGACTTGTTACAGGTTTTACAATACAGTTTGAGTCCGGAGTTACAAACAGCCTTAAACGAACTAGCTCCGACTCGGATTAAAGTTCCGAGTGGATCATCCATCAAATTACAGTATCAGCCCAATGGAGCACCACCGGTACTGGCAGTCCGCCTGCAGGAAGTTTTTGGACTGGCAGATACCCCAAAATTGAACGGTGGAAAGCTTGGCGTGTTGATGCATTTGTTATCACCCGGATTCAAGCCAGTGCAGGTAACATCGGATCTTCGCAGCTTTTGGAACAATACATACTTTGAAGTCAAGAAGGAATTGAAACGTAGGTATCCGAAGCATGCCTGGCCTGACGATCCTTGGACAGAAGAAGCTATTCGCGGCGTTAAAAGAAAGGAAAAATGATTCGAAAAGACGAGTTGGTACAGGTTGTAACACCCGGCAAAAACGGTCAGCTACTGAATGAGTATGGTATGCCCGTAACACCCCCTGCCGGGTGGAGTTTTTTGCCGGCAGGCGATGCTGGTATAACCCGCAAGGTAACTGCCCAAAAGAAATACTGGCGGGTACAATATAAAAAGGGGCGTAAAACCATATCGAAAGGCGTGTGGGCTCCTGCAGAGACGATTAAACAGGCTCAACAAACCGTATCTAAAGTTAGAACAACTGATGCTTATCAACGAAAAAGAGCTTCCGACCTCAAGCGTCGCGAAAAAAAGCAGGAAGCCTATGAAGGCGAGTTTCTGGAAGCAGTTGTGCAATACCTGAACTTTCATGCCAGTTATCAGGAGCTGGCGCAACGCATGGCCAAAGCAATTACCGAGCATGCGGTACCTGTTGGTAGCGGAACCGTTGCACGAACGCAATTGGTACCACTGGAAGAGCGGGCTGCCAAAGCCGTTATTGCCTGGATGCGGCATCAAACAACAGCTTACGACAATATGAAGATTGCCCGTATAAAAGGCGAACGACGGGCCGTTCGCAGAGAATTGGCGCAACAGTCGGTGCAACTCCTAAAGGCTTACAGAACCGGGGCTTTTATTACTGAGAACTGCCCGTTGTTACGTGCCCTTCAACAGGCTGCTGTAACAAAATCTGCTGATCTTAATGTACAATCACCTAAGAATCCATTAATCCGATGAGCAATTTATGCCCCTGTGGCTCACAAAAAGACAAAAACGACTGTTGTCTGGCTATTATCTCCGGAAAGCGGGATGCAAAAACAGCTTCCGAGCTAATGAGATCACGCTACACCGCTTTCACCTTAGCAGATGGTGTTTACCTGATGCGTAGTCATCACAGCCAAACCCGTCCGGTGAGAGAACAAAAAAGTATTGAAGCTTGGGCTAAATCCGTCCAATGGATGGGGCTGGTTATTTTAGGAACTCAAGCCGGCGAAGCCCCCGACCATACAGGTTTTGTCGAATTTCGCGCACTCTATTTGGAAGGAGGCAAAATGCAGCAAATTCACGAAAAATCGCTTTTCAAACGGGAACATGGAAAGTGGGTTTACTTCTCAGGAACGCATTTGTAATCTACCTTTTTGAACGAATTCCACTACTACATAAAATTTATTAATTAGGTGTGAGGTATTCAATTCTTAGATCTTGTTAATGAGTGTTTTGCTTGAAAAGTAGCAACTTCCTTCTTTTTTACTTTGCGAATTCATTGGAACGAAGAACGATTTTATCCCGTAAATATGTTTAGACTAAACCAATCTGTTTAAAACGGGAAAACTATGGATAACCAAAAGACCAATGAATCTCTGAATAATTTCTTCTCAGAAATCGGTAATCTGGTTCTGTTTACCCGAAACATGGGACAGCAGTTTTTTAGTGCCCCTCGGGAACTTGTTAAGCAAGGTTATTTTATTGGTGTTAAGACACTTCCATTGGTAGTTATTACGGCCTTTATTATGGGGATGGTGCTTACACTTCAATCGCGCCCGGTATTGATGGATTTTGGCGCCGGTGCCTTGTTGCCGGGAATGGTTTCTGTTTCTTTTATCCGAGAGATTGGGCCAGTAATTACAGCTTTGCTTTGTGCCGGTAAGATCAGCTCGGGGATTGGTGCGGAATTAGGGGCAATGAAGGTTACTGAACAGCTTGATGCCATGGAAGTATCCGGCACAAAGCCCTTGAATTTTGTGGTCGCAACTCGCGTTATTGCAACCACATTCCTGGTGCCTATTTTAGCCTTTATTGCCGATGCGATTGGGTTGTTGGGCTCTTATTTGTCCATCAATATGTACGAGCCGATGTCCTTTGTGCTGTTCATCTCGCAGGCCTTCGACTCGCTTCGGCAACCGTTAAAACCTTCTTTTTCGGCTTCTTCATTGGTTTGATTGGTTCGTATAAAGGATACAATACAGGCCAGGGAACGGAGGCAGTGGGAATGTCGGCTAATGCAGCGGTGGTAAGTGCCTCACTTGCGATCTTTTTAATTGATTTGATTGCAGTACAGCTTTCAAACCTGATTTACGGACTTTAAAGGATGCAGATGGAACCAGTAATTGAAGTCAGACACTTAGTGAAAGCATTTCACACCAATCGGGTACTGAATGATATTAGTTTCAACCTCGATCGGGGGATGAATATGGCTATTTTGGGAAAGTCGGGCGTTGGAAAATCGGTGCTGGCTAAATGCATTGTTCGTTTGATTGATCCGGATGAAGGTGAAATACGCGTTTTAGGAAAGGATATGCTGGCTTTGGACGCGATTCAACTGGATGAAGTACGAAAGCGTATTGGGTACATTTTTCAGGGAGGGGCACTTTACGATTCGATGACCGTCCAGGAAAATCTGGAGTTTCAGGTGCGACGTACCCGCGAGGAGATGAATAAAGCTGATTTGCAGGATCTGGTGGAAGAAGCTTTAGCTAATGTGGGCTTGTTGCAGGCGATTCACAAAATGCCGGCCGAGTTGTCGGGAGGAATGAAGAAAAGGGTTGCTGTGGCACGCACGCTGATTTTTAAGCCGGAAATTATTGTATACGATGAGCCAACAACGGGCCTCGATCCCGTTACTGCCGGCGAAATTAGTGAGTTGATTCTGGATGTTCAGAAAAAATACAATACATCGTCGCTCATCATCTCACACGATATGAAGTGTGTGAAGATGACGGCTAACCATTTGAAAATTATTACAAACGGAAGTTTTTACACCGCGGGAACCTGGGCTGATTTATGCGAAAGCCAAGATCCGGAGATCTGGGGATATTTTCATTAAATTACAGAACCATGATGAATTCGAAACATCGTACAGTTAAGTTGGGATTATTAGTGAGCAGCGGACTATTGATCTTTGTGCTGGCAATTTACTACCTAGGGGTCAAGCAGAATTTGTTTACCGATAAGATCACTGTAGTCAGTTATTTGCATGATGCCGCAGGCTTAATTGAAGGCAACAAAATCCGTTATGCGGGAGTTAATGTGGGTACTGTTTCCGGTGTGCGAATTGTAAATGATACATCGGTACTGGTGACCATGTCGATTGATAAGAAAGTTCGGGAATTTATCCGGAAAGACTCGAAAGTTGAAATCGGGCAGGAGGGTATTATGGGAAGTAAATTGCTGCTTATCCATCCTGGCACAGCAGGATCCGAACAAATCGAAGAATATGATGTACTAATCTCGATGCGGGCGTTAACCATCGACGATTTATTACAGGACGCTAAGAAAGTGATTGAGAATTCGCGCATAGTATCTGAAAATCTGGCAGAGATCACCGATAAAATCAACCATGGCAAAGGTGATTTGGCAATATTGTTAAATCAGAATACGATCACACCTCAAATAAAAGCGGTAAGCGAGCAGCTGATCACGGTGGCTCAAAGTGCGAATGAACTTCTACATAGAGCCAGTTCCGGAGACGGTGATCTGGGGCGCCTGCTTAATGATACGCTCATTACGACGAATGCTGTTGAGTTATTGGACAATTTTGACGCAGTAGCCCAGGAAGCTGCCAACCTGTTTGTCATGCTTCAGCTATTTGCCGACGGGCTGAATAATGGAAATGGCTTAGTTCAATCTTTATCCAGAGACAGTACCGTGATGTTGCAAATTGATTCAACGATTGTCAATCTGAATGAAGGGATTGATGAAATAGAGAAGACGGCAAAAGCTATTCGCGAAAGTTGGCTGGTGAACGTTTTCAATGGAAGGAAAAAGAAAAAGCAGACCCCCTAAAGAATCTGCTTAATCACTTTTTATAGATGTCAGAATCGCCTATAATTTTGCTTTGATCTTGTCTTCCAGTTTAACGATGTCGGCAGCAAACTTACGGATACCTTCAGCCAGCTTTTCGGTAGCCATTGCATCTTCATTCATCATCCAGCGGAACGATTTTTCATCGAGCGAGATCTTTGGCTCATTGAAATCACCCAAATCATCTGCATTAAGTTTTTTGACCAAGGTTCCTTCCATTTCATCCAGCTCTTTCAAAAGCTTTGGAGCGATGGTCAACAGATCACATCCGGCGAGCTCGATAATTTCTTCTGCTTTCCGGAAACTGGCACCCATTACTTCGGTTGTATAACCATACTTTTTGTAGTATTTAAATATTTCGGTAACCGAAGCCACGCCGGGATCTTCTGTAGCCGGAATATCATCAACACCGCGGTCTTTTTTGTACCAGTCGTAAATACGGCCCACGAAAGGCGAAATCAGTTGCACATTGCCTTCGGCACAAGCAATGGCCTGCGCTTTGCTGAAAAGTAGGGTCAGGTTGCAGTGAATGCCTTCTTTTTCCAGAATCTCAGCGGCTTTAATGCCTTCCCAAGTTGATGCAATCTTGATTAACACTTTTTCCTTCGGAATTCCGGCTTCTTCGTAAAGTTTGATTAATTGGTGGGCTTTGGCAACTGTCGCTTCAGTATCAAATGACAAGCGTGCATCGACCTCGGTTGATACCCGCTTAGGGACAATTTTCAGAATCTCAATGCCGAAATTTACAGCCAGCTTATCCATACAGAGTGTTAATTGTTCTTCTTTTGAACTGCCTTTGGCTTTGGCATATTCCATAGCCTGCTCAATCAGGTGTTGATATTGAGGATTGTTGGTTGCTGCTAATATGAGGGATGGATTGGTTGTAGCATCTCTGGGTTTAAATTCTTTCATCGACTCAAAATCGCCGGTATCGGCAACCACTACTGTCATCGTTTTAAGTTGTTCCAGTAATTTCATCGTGTTTCTTTTTTGTTCGTCATTAAAACAGTTCAGCCTTTTGATAGTTTACAAAATTTGTGTTAAGAATTATTAGAGCAGTGAGTCGCAAATTCACCTTGCAAAACATTCTTGGGAGATTTAAGCGTAATGTCATGAAACGAAGAGTTTTGACGCGCAAACTCTAAAAATGTTGCGTTTTTATAAGCGTTTGAAAGGAACAAAATTTTATTCTGCCTGTTAAAGGGAATGAATTTCAATTGGAGTGAGATTCCGGAGTTGGATCAGAAATTGCAAAACCATTAATCGCATGTCGAAACCATTAAGCACAAAAGAGAAATCTGTTCACATCAATATCGATTCAAATTATTACGGATCAATAGCTGAGATCGGCGGTGGTCAGGAAACTGCCCGACACTTGTTTCAGGCGGGTGGTGCTTCTCAAACCGTTGCCAAAACTATTTCCGCTTACGATAAAAGCTTTAGTGATCATTTTTATAACCAAGGACAACCATCGCGCTATGTTGCTGCTGACCGGGTGAAAAAGATGGTGGAATATGAATACGGTGAACTCTTAAAGATCTTGGATGACAAGATTGATCAGAAGTTTTTTGCCTTTGCAAACACGGTAGAAACCTTGAATTATGCCAAAACAAACCAAGGAAATGGTTGGCTGGGCATTGCGATTGAAGGGACTGACCGCCATAATCCCAATAAAATATTCATTCACGTGAAATTACACGAGAATGATACCTTATTGCAGCAGTACAGCTTAGGAACCCTGGGCATTAACCTGATCCACGGGGCACTGTTTTATTGGGAAGATCCGCGCAAGATCCTGCTTGGCTTGCCAGATAACCTGGGGCTTGATCGAGTGGAAATTGATTATGTGTATGTTGAAGGTCCCGATTTAACCTGGGTCGATAATCGCATTTTAAACTTGATGCTGGTTTCAAACCAAATGACTCCGGCGATCATGTTTGATCCTGAAGGGAATGTGCAACAGCCCGGCGATATGCTCTATAAAAAGAATGTACTGCTGATGCGTGGCTATTTCCGTCCGGTAAACAACCTGGTGATTGAGTTCCTGGAGGAAAGCTTGGAGGTATTTAAACGCGATGAAGACTATCGACCTGATAATACCATTGCTTTCTGTGAAATCTCGTTGAACAACCTGATGCACGATCGCAAGGTTGATGAAACGGACTTCCTGCAACGGGTTGACTTGCTGAACATGGTTGGGCAGAGTGTTATGGTTTCCAACTTCAGTCGTTATTTCGAGTTGGTGAACTATTTCGGTCAGTTTAAAATGATTAAGCTCCGTGTTATTATGGGAATGCCGACTTTCGATATGATTTTGGACAGTTCCCTTTACGGTGATCTGCGCGGAGGTTTACTCGAATCGGTGGGTAAACTATTTCACGAGAATGTGAAATTGTATCTGTTTCCGTATATCGATACAAAAAGCGGGGAGGTGATATACCCCGACGAAGAGCACTTTAGTGGCTCAAACAAGCTGTTGTGGAGATACCTGAATGAAACGAAAAAGATTTTGCTTCTGAAGATTAACACAGAAGATTTATTGAAACAGACCTCGGAACACCTTCGGGAATTGATTCGTAATGGTGATGACCGGTTGGCGAACTTCCTGCCTCAAAAGGTTTATGAGTATGTGAAAGAGCATAAGTTGTTCGATTACAATGCGAACAATCAGCAGCAGTTGGATATGATTTAAAGCAATTTTTAAAATAAACACTGTAAGCCTCTATCATATTGGGGCTTTTTTAGTTATTACCCGATTTTAGCCACGCCTGCACCATCCGGAGCTCTCCGAAACTGAATTCATTGCCCAACGCATTCTTGGCTTCCGTCAGGCTGCTATCAGGATGTTCAAGCATGTAGTTTTCGATTGTGTCCAACTTCTTCTTATCTATCAATTGGCTTAGCTCCAGTTCGCCGGTTTGGACATAGTGTGCCAGATGTCCTTCAACGGTACTTGCAGCCATATTGCGCTCCGTAGCAATGCGACCGATACTTTGTCCTTTGAGGAATAGCTGGTAACTAATCTCACGCGAAGCTTGCTTGGGCTTCTGAATTTCCGGTTCCAGTTGGGTTTGCACTTCAATTTTCAACTTGGTATCACGGGCATAATCGGCCAGTTGCTTAAGGATGGCGGCTCCGTATTGTTTCACGGTCTTCTTACCAATGCCTTTAACCCCGAGTAAGGTGGTGCTGTTTCCCGGCAGCTCATTTACAATTCCGGCCAGCGCCTTTTGCGTCAAAATCATGTAGGCTGGGATATTCCGCTCGGCAGCCAGTTCGTTACGCCATTCCTGCAGCTTGCGGAACAAAGCCGGATGTTGAGTTAGTATATTGCTATCGCTTCGCGTCGATTCTACTTTTTGCTGCGGCGCAGTCAATAAGGCCTTCGCACGTACGGGCAGGAACTTTTCGACCTCCAGCCCGTTTTGACAAAGATCCCAGCAAGCCAGCTTTACATGCAGTATTTCATTCATCTTTTGCAAGCGCGACTGCACGTCTTTTTTTACACCATGATTGTCTGTTTCAAACCCGGCTTCTTTCAGCGCGTCCTTCCATTCGGTTTTTAGCTTGCCGAAGTAGTAAGCGCTGGCTTTCTTAATTCGCTCCTGAAGCTCCGCGTTATGCTCTACGTCATCAGTCTGAGCAGCTAACTGGTGAACCTGCCGCATGAACTTATAGGAGAGTGGGATAATCTCCTGCGAGCATTGGGAGCTGATCGTACTGAGCTTTTCCTGCAAGGTTCCCAGCACCACGCCGGCATTCTCCTGTAAAATTTTTAAGCCTTGCAGCGCTTGATATTCGAAAGTCTTCAGGTTGAAGAGTTCTTCGAGCAGGGCCAGCTGGTAGTGCTTGCGCGATTGCTCTAAATCCTTTTGCTCCGGTTGTTGGTCGGCCATGCGGCTGTTGAAGCCGTTTACCTCGCGGTCGCAAATTACAGCCTCATTCGAGAGCGGACTGCTCAATACCAATCCTTCCATGCTTTTACAGCGGCTTAGGGCTACATACGTTTGTCCGTGTGCAAAGGCGGCTTGTGCATCAATGATGGCGCGCTCGAAGGTGAGCCCCTGACTCTTATGAATGGTGATGGCCCAGGCCAAGCGCAGCGGGTATTGTAGAAACGAGCCTTCGATCTTCTCTTCCAGCTCTTTTGTTTGCTCGTTTAATTCGTATTTCAGGTTATTCCACAACAAGCGATCTACCGGAATAGCAGCCAGATCACCCGGGCAACGCACCATGATAAAATCCTCCTCGAACGACTCGATGGTGCCGATCTTTCCGTTGTAGAAAAGCTTATCAGGTGAACTGTCGTTTTTCACGAACATCACCTGTGCTCCTTCTCTAAGCTTCAGCTTATTCATGGTCGGGTAAGCATGCTCGGGAAAGACGCCCTGAACATCTGCATCGAAAGTATGCTCTGTCGTCTCCAGCTTTTCCATTTCGCGCTGGTTAATTTGATCGGCCGAAGCATTGTGCGTGGTCAGGTGAATGTAACCGTCTTCCTTTTGGGGGGTGAAGTCGGGCAGGTATCTTTTATTCAGAATTTCGAGCGATTCGCGGGTCATTTTATCTTCGCGGATTTCATTCAGGATTTGAATAAAAGCATCGTCCGATTGCCTGAAAATTTGCTTTAGCTCGATGCTGATAACTTGCGATTGCTGAAAGGCTTGACTTCCGAAAAAGAACATACTGTTGTAGTGTGCCCGAAGCAGGTTCCATTCGTCGTTTTTAACCACCGGAGCCAGCTGTTGCAGGTCGCCAATCATCAGGAGTTGTACGCCGCCAAACGGTTGAAAACGGTTCCGGTATTTGCGTAAAACACGATCAATGCCGTCCAATAAATCGGCCCGAACCATACTAATCTCATCTATGATGAGAAGGTCGAGCGAGCGAATGATGTCAATCTTCCGCTTGGTGAATTTATGACTGTTCAGCTCTTTGTTGTCTTCAGCACCTTCACGCTCCGGCAAAATTGGACCAAAAGGCAACTGGAAAAAGGAGTGAATGGTTACACCGCCTGCATTGATGGCAGCAACACCTGTAGGCGCAACAACAACAACCCGCTTGTACGCGATTGTTTTCAGCCTTTTCAGGAAGGTTGTTTTACCTGTTCCGGCCTTCCCGGTAAGGAAGATATTGCGATTGGTAAAATTGACGAAATTCCAGGCTAATTCCAGTTCTTTGTTGGTATTCATTCTGTTGCATTTTGGGGCGCTATTGTTGCGTGGCCTTCATCGGCTAAATTACGAATAATCGGGTAGACCACAATTTTCGGGATTATTT
>QKCF01000306.1 GCA_003246935.1 Sunxiuqinia sp.
CCAACCGATGTGGGCTATCAAATCTGGGGAGACGCTTTGCGTTCCTATATTGTCGAGATCGGAAATTAGTATTTACAAACCGGGGATGTCGGGTATGCGGCACAGAACAACTTCAGTTGACTGTTAAGTCCGGTGCAGCGGTTGTTAACCGAAGGTTAAGGACATGTTTTCAATAGCGCTTCAGAAGTATGGCTAGAGATACTGCTTTCCGTTACTCATCAGATACAAGAAGAGCGTTTCAAAACGAGGGATAGAAAGGTTTTGAGTACGACACTGATTAATACAAAAGAGCTGGTAAGTTGAGTGATCTTACCAGCTCTTTTTATATTTGTTTAATACCTCGACATCATGGCCGAAATGCCACCTCCATTAGTTACATTGGAGAAACCACGGCTTTGCAGGATCTGTTTTGCATAGGCAGATCGGGCTCCACTAGCGCAGTAAACAACAATTTCACGATCGGTGTTTTCGCCCAGGTCAGCTTTACCTGACATCAGGTCGTCCAACGGAATGTTGATGGCATCCGGAAAAGCTCCACTTGCAAATTCGCCGGGTGTACGCACGTCGATAACCAGTCGTTTGAGTTCGCTCGTGCTTACTTGGTCGTTGGTTTCTACCGTTTCAACAGCCTTTTCACCGATGCTTTTTTTCTCAATTGGCAGGCTCGTCATATTGATATTTCTGAAGCCAACTGCAGCAGCATGGCGTTGCAGGGAAGTATATCCACCTAAAATATTGAGTACCTCGGGGTGGCCTGCACCAATCAGCATTCGAACAGCTTGGTGGCCTTTTTTCCCTGTTTCATCGTAAATCAGGATTGGGATATCCTTAGGAATTCTTTCCAGGTTGGGATAAAGCGTTTCCAGTGGAAGATGGTACGCTCCGTTCATATTGCTTTTTTGGTGCGCAAATACATCGCGTATATCCAAGACAATTAATTGCTCTTTAGTTTCGATATAGTCATCTAGCTCCGAAACCATAATGCTTGGTCCATAACCCGACATTTTGTTTTCAGCAACATAGGCTGCCATGTTCATGGCATCGTTAGCTGTTCCGATTGGTGGCGAGTAGGCAAAATCGATATCGGCGATATCGCTAACCGGCAGTTTGGCGGCACAAGCAGTCGCAATAACGTCAAGGCGTTTGTCGGCGCCTTTGTAACCGGCAGTTTGGCCACCGAGTACAACACCTGTATTTTTATCGTAAACTAATAATACTGTCACTGTTTCGGCACCCGGGTAATAGGCAGTGTGGTGTTCTTTGTGTACCACAACAGCTTCGGCATCGATACCAGCTGTGCGAGCCTGTTTCAGCGATAACCCGGTGGTTCCGGCAACGACCTCGAAAACACGCACCACTGATGTTCCAATTGCTCCTTTGTAGCTATGTTGGCCTCCTAAGGCGTTCTCTGCAGCAATTCTTCCTTGTCGGTTTGCTGGTCCTGCCAACGGAATCCGCACCTTTTTATCGCTTACGCGATGCTCGATCTCCACCATATCACCGGCAGCGTAAATATCCGGGTCTGAAGTTTGCAGCTTGTTGTTGACCAACAGACCGCCTGCTTCACCAATTGCCAAACCGGCATCTATTGCCAGTTGCAAAGTTGGGCGCACGCCAATCGAAAGCAAGACCATGTCGGCGTCCAACGTTTGTCCGTTTTCGAGTTCAACGGAGTTTGCGTTGATCTTGGTAACTGCATTTTCGGTATGTACACCTACGCCATAGGCTTTCAGTTCGCGTGTAATAAAGCCGGCGATTTCAGCTTCCATGATCGACATGACGTGCTGCATTTTTTCGACCACATGTACTTTCAAGCCTCTTTTTACAAGTGCTTCCACCATCTCCAGACCAATGAAGCCTCCACCAACGACCACAGCTGTTTTGGGAGCTTTATTGCTCAAGTGATTGTCGATTTTGTCCATGTCTTCCAATGTCCACAGACTAAAAACATGGTCGGCAGTTGCTCCGGGTATTTCCGGCTGAATTGGTCGTCCTCCCTGAGCAAGTATGAGTTTGGTGTATTCGAAGGTATTTTTTGAACTGTTAAGGCGATCTGTTGTATGAACCTTCTTATTTGCCCGGTCGATCGAACTGACCATCGTATTGGTATGTACTTTTACCTGGTATTGCTCATCAAAACTCTCCGGGCTCTGAAGAATCAATTTCGAACGGCTATCGATATCTCCCGCAATGTAGTAGGGTAGTCCGCAATTGGCGAACGAAATATCCGGGCCGGCTTCGAGCATTGTAATTTGTGCATCGGGCGATAAACGCCGTGCTTTTGCTGCTGCCGTTGCTCCGGCTGCAACTCCTCCAATGATTAATATTTTTTCCATTTTGTTACTATCTATCTGTTATTACTTCTAATGAGTGCAAATATCTAAATATATAGATGCGAAAGTAAAAAACTTTTTTTAACCTCATATATCGAAAGAAGAATGTTGAATTATTGTTTAACCTTGAGTTAACTCTTCAATGTAGTTTCGTCTGGTCGGTAGAATTTTTGTAGCTGTTACAAAAGGTCAGAAGTAGTTGAAATTAAACGAGGTCTGATAGGTTTGCGAGGACGCAAAATAAATAGCCGGACAATAAGCTACCGTCTATGAGGAATTTATTGAGATCCAGTTCTGGAGTCAAGGTTTGCTTTATCTTGATTTAGCGGAATCTGAACCCCTCAGGATTTCATCCGGCCAACAGTTGTTTGCTCACTTTTAAAGCAATTCGCTTAGCAGTTCTTCAGTATTCAGACCTTCTTTTTCCAAGTCAGATTGGAATAGGTTGAAGGCTGGCTGAAGGGCTTCGTATGCATGATTCTTTTCCCGTAAAATTTCGGTCAACTTAAAGATCAGTTCGCTCGAGAGTGGGCCTTCCCATTCCGATTGTACAATCTTTCCTTTGGCGATAGATAGCGTAACTTTTAGTTCTCCTTTTGCCGTTTCGATGGAGTTGCGGTAAGTGTATTTTGGTGAGTATCCGTAGATCCATTCCCACTGACAGTATTTTTCATCGCGCAAGATCTGTATGGCAGCTCTGTCTGCTTCCGTTAATTCTGCAAATTGGTATCCCGGAAAGCTTTTCGAAATGGTGTGGAACATGAAATCACGGAATTCGGCTACCGTCATTGGTTTTGGGAGATGAGCGACGATGTTGGTCACCTCGCTTCGGTTCGATTGAACAGCTTTGTCTTCGAATCTCGAGAGGTCTACCTTCAAGGCATTTTTTAGTTTCTCGAGGTGACTGTCGAAAAGCAAAGTGCCGTGATGTAGCACCCGTTTGCGATAAACGTGCTGGGCATTACCAGAGATCTTTTTCCCGTCTAGAATCAGGTCGTCACGTTTACTGCTCGAGATCTCCAGTCCAAGCTTTTCCAAGGCTTCTTTTACCGGTTGCAGGAAGATTTTGTAGTTCACTTCCTCAATTTTTTCAACTTTGCGCATGAAGGTGAAGTTGAGGTTTCCCGGATCGTGAAAAACCGTACCACCACCCGACAAACGCCGCGCCACTTTAATCTGGTTTTCCTTCACATAGCGGTGATTGATTTCAGCCAGCGCATTCTGATGTTTTCCCACAACAATGGAGCTTTCGCTACTCCAGAGCATGAAAATGTCTTCATCAAAATTCTTCAGTAAATATTCTTCCGTAGCCAGGTTGAAATATGGATCCGGGTGATTTAGATGGTAGCAAAGTACAGTCATTCAATAAAGCTTAATCGGTTTCCCAAAACAGCGGAAAGCGAATTTTGTTGCAAATATAGCCTATACCGCTCAAAATCTTCAAACTAAAACTGAAGGATAATACCAAAGGTTGGAAGTACCGTTCCTGAGTCGTCTTTCACTCGCTTTAAGACATAGCGAGCACCATTGTCGGTTGTCAGAAGGTTCCCTTCTTCATCCATTTCGCGCACCAATATGTCTTGGTTTTCATTTTTGAAATTGTAGAAATTCTGGAAGTCGAGGTAAAATTTAGCGGTCATCTTTTCCCGGTAGTAGGCTTTGTCAATGCGTAGGTCGAGCTGGTGAAAGACTTTGAAACGCTTCGAATTCCAAAGATCCGTGTCGTGGTAAGGACCATTGTTTGCATTCGATGCTTCCATAAGGCTTGATTTATCAATATCTCATGGTGTGTAAGGAAGCCCGCCGATGTAGCGCCAACGCGCACCAATTTGCCAGTTTCGTTTTAACTTTTTGGTCGAAGTCAGAACCAGCACATGCCTGCTGTCCCAGCTTGAGGGTATGAGTTTCCCGGTTTTGTCTTCAAATTCACTTCGTACCAAAGTGTATGAAAGGTTGGAGTTGAATTTTCCCGGAGCAGAATAACGACACTGCAGTTCCATTCCGTATGCTCTGCCCTTGGAACCCGAGCTGACTTCCTCGTTGCCAATCACGCCGTAATCAGCCCCTAGATTGGCCAGGCTAACAGAGTCGTTCACTGAAAACGGGTAGTCGGAGTAATTTTTTCGAAACCCTTCGAGGCTGAAAAACAGGTTGCTGTTGGGCTGAAATGAAACGCCGGCAATGTAGTGATCGGCCTGGATGTATTTCAGTCCATTTTGCTTATTGACGAACGTATTGTTTTCGCGGTAGCCCATCGCCGTGTAGGGGGGCAGTTGGTAGTAACGTCCGGTGTTGAGGTTGAAGCTGCAGGTCGGTGTTAGTTTCCACGAAGCTGAAAACCGTGGCGAAAACTGGTCGAAGGGCGAGCGCATATCTGACGAATAGGTGTTGGCGTCCGTGCGAATGCCGAGGCTTAGGCTTAAACGGTCGTTGAAGAGACTTTGGTTGGCTTGGGCAAACAGACCCCATTTCACAAAGTCCAGCGTGGTGTTGTAGTCGACCAGCAGCGGGCCATCATCGTAATAACGGGTTTGGATCGTGCGGTTGGTGTAATGGACAAAATCCAGGTTGGCGCCGAAGTTTATTTTAGCCCCACCCGAACGGATGGCATTCTCGTAGCGGATTTTGTTTTCAGCCTCCTGCGAGTTGTAGTCCAGTGTTTTATTGGCCGCTGAGCTTTCGTCATTGTCGAGGTATTTTTCGGTCTTGTTGTTCAGTTGGTTTCGGCTGACCACAAAGGTTTGATAACCATTATCGTTGTAGCGTTTGTAAACGGCGCCAATGGTATAGGTCCATTGTTTATTGGTCGGGAGGCTACTCAGAATGTATTGCTGCTGGTCATCCGGGGTATCTATTCCGGTGTTCAGTTTGGTAATGTCGTATGCTCCGAGACCGATAATCGAAATCTCGTTCTTCCGGTCGATCCGGGTTCTCACTTTAAACTGAACGTCGTTAAAGGTCGGTAAAAACGGAAGTTCCAGTGCGCTGAACAGTAGTTGCAGGTAGGATCGGCGTACTGAAAAGATGTAGCTCGTTTTCTCGCTAACAGGCCCATCGATGGTGCCACTCACCTCGGAAGCTCCTAAAGAGGCTTGGCCGCGAAACTTGTCGCTGTTTCCGTCAACCAAAGAGAATTCGAACACGCCGCTAAGCGCGTTTCCGCGGTCGGAAGGGAAAGCACCGGAGTAGTATTCAACCTCCCGTAATAGGTCGGCGTTGATAATGCCGACTGCGCCGCCCGAAGCACCCTGTGTGGCAAAGTGGTTGATGTTGGGAACTTCCACATCATCCAGAAAAAAGCGGCTTTCGGAAGGGCCGCCTCCGCGGATGATGATGTCGTTCCGGAAGTTCGGAGTGGATTGTACGCCTGCAAATGACTGAATGACTTTCGAAATATCGCGATTGGCGCCGGGGCTATTTTCAATTTCCGAAAGGCCGATGGTTTTCAGCGACAGTGGACTTTCTTCCGTTGTCCGGTACGGCGAGGCTGACACGGTGACTTCCTCGAGTTGTGTGTTGCTTCGTTCCATGGCAATTTCAACATGAGCTGTTTTCGCGTTTCTAATCTCAATTTCAGGTGATAAGGTATTTTTGTAGCCTATCACAGAAACTTCAACGCGGATAAAGCCTGGTTCGAGTCCGGAAATTTGGAAAAGCCCGTTTTCATCTGTCGTTGTTCTTGTGCTTGTTCCCGACACGACGACATTGGCAAACGGCAGTTTCTGGTTGTTGGACAGGTCAAAAACCCGTCCGATTATGTTTCCATTCTGGCTTAAGCCGATGAAAGGGATCAACAGTAGTGCAAGAAATATTCCTGTTTTCATTCTTATGCTTGTTCTGGGTTTCATTGTTTTTTACAGGTAATGGCTCTATTTGCGAAAAAGACATTCTTTACTTTTTTGATACATCTTTATCTTTGTCTTTCTTCCCGGATAATATTGCCATTCTGTTTATAGTTTGCCTTTTATTTTTAAACAAAATGGGCGATTTCTTGTTCGGGGCCGAAACATAAAATAGAAAAAAGCGAAATAGATGAGGGTAGTTGTCCAACGAGTTTCGTCTGCGTCTGTTACCATCGGAGGTCAGGTGAAATCAGCGATTGATAAGGGTTTGCTGATTCTACTTGGAATTGAAGATGCTGATACCAATGACGATATTGATTGGCTGGTGAAGAAGATTTGCCAGCTCCGTATTTTTGATGATGAGAACGGTGTGATGAACAAGTCGATTGAAGATGTTGGCGGCGATGCAATTGTAGTTAGCCAGTTCACCTTGCATGCCAGTGCTAAAAAGGGCAATCGTCCTTCGTATATCCGGGCATCGAAACCTGAGTTTGCAGTGCCAATGTATGAGAAGTTTTTGCAAGTGATGGAAGATAAGCTGGAGAAGGAGATTGGCAGCGGGGAGTTTGGTGCCGATATGAAGGTGCAGCTGCTGAATGATGGGCCTGTAACGATCATTATCGATTCGCAGAATAAAGATTTTTAGGAATGTTAAACATGGATTCCGTAACTTCGTATAACTAAACGATCGTAATCAATGAACGAAAATGAAGCGAATTTTGCACCGGTAAGTATTCCGGAAGCTCAGCGGATGGTTGATGAATGGATTCGTACGATTGGCGTGCGGTATTTTAGCGAGTTAACTAATCTGGCGATTTTGACCGAAGAAGTGGGGGAGCTGGCCCGGATTATGGCACGTACATATGGTGATCAGTCGTTCAAAAAATCGGATTTAGGTAAAAATCTGGGGGAGGAAATGGCCGACGTTCTTTGGGTGTTGATCTGTTTGGCGAATCAAACCGGAGTCGATATGAATAAAGCCTTTCTGGAGAGTATGGAAAAGAAAACAAAGCGGGATAAAGACCGCCATCAAAATAATTCAAAACTAAAATAGATAGCCATGACAATTCAGGCTGAATTAGCTGCGATCAAAGAAAAAGCAGCAACGAACAACACGCGGGAAATGCAGCAACTGGCATTTTCTTGTATTGATCTTACTACTCTTAATTCTACTGATACTGTTAGTCATGTTAAAGCCTTTGCTCGTCGGGTGAATGATTTTTACAACGATTATCCCACGATGGTGAGTGTGGCTGCGATCTGTGTGTATCCGAACATGGTTCGCAGTGTGAAGGAAGTGCTGACAGTTGAGGAAGTGAGTATTGCTGCTGTCGCCGGAGGATTTCCTTCGAGTATGACTTTCATTGAAATGAAGGTGAAGGAGGCTCAGATGGCGGTTGAAAGGGGGGCAGATGAGATCGATATCGTGTTGCCATTGTGGGCTTATTTGGATGGCGAAAAATTTATTTGCAAGGAAGAGATTATTACAATCAAGGAAGCAATTGGTGATGCTCACTTGAAAGTTATTTTGGAGACAGGGGCCTTAGCTGAACCCGAAAAGATTCATCATGCGTCGATGTTGGCCATGGATGCCGGAGCAGATTTTATTAAAACATCAACCGGAAAAATGAGTCCTGCGGCAACTCCGGAGGCAGCTATCGTCATGTGCCATGCGATCAAGGATTTCTGGATGAAGACAGGAAAGCAAGTCGGTTTTAAACCATCAGGTGGCATTGCCACAACAGAGGATGCAATTCTTTATCTGACCATTGTCAAGGAAATTTTAGGGGAAGAATGGATGAATCCGAAGTTGTTCCGGATTGGAGCGAGCCGCTTAGCCAATAACCTGTTGAGTGATTTGCTGGATGAGGAGATTAAGTATTTTTAAAAATAAAACATATAAAAATAGGAAGCGTCAGTCCGGAACGGTAGGCGCTTTTTTAATCCCTGCGTTCTAAACTATATTTAAACAGTGAGTTAAACCATCTGGCTTTTAGCAGGAAATCATTGTTTTGGATTGAATATTAATCGATAAAATCGAAAAATTCCTTTAATTTGTCAAAAGAGGTGAGAGTAAGGTATGGCAGATATGAATGACATCTTTCAGAAAATTGGTACGACTCAAACGCTGAGTCAGAAAATTGAGCGGAACATTGAACGTGCGATTCGGGAAAAAAAATTGCCGATTGGATCGAAATTACCATCGGAGCGTGAATTGTGTGAAATGTTTGCGGTGAGCCGTACTGCGCTTCGCGAGGCGTTACGTCGTTTAAGTGCCCGGGGCTTGATCGAAATCCGTAAAGGAAGCGGTATGGTCGTTAAAAAGATCAACATGAAGGATGCCATTGATTCGCTGAATTTGTATTACGACCTCAAGTTCGATATGAACCTGATCACGCAGATTATTGAACTTCGTTTGGCATTTGAGCCTGAAATTGCGAGAATGGCCGCGATGAACCGTACTGAAGATGATTTGAAAAACTTGAATGCCAACCTGGCTGAATTTGCAGCTTGTGACCCGGACAACACACAGTTAGAATCAGATCTGGATAACAAATTCCATCTTACCGTGGCTCGAGCCACTGGTAACCCGTTTGTGATTGTGACAATGGAGCCCGTGCATAACTTGTTGCCACGCATGCGTAACTTCATTTATGCGAACATTGAAGGTGAAAAGGAAATTACCTTGGGCTACCACAAGGAAATTGTGAATGCAATTCGCGAAAAAGATGCTGATCGCGCCTACGAAAAAATGCAGGCACATATCGGACGGAACATGCAGGTTTATAATAAGTTTCTGAAAAGCAATGAAGGGTAAATCTCTTACTCTTCTTTTTTGTAGGCCTGTAGTACTTTATTGACCGAGCCGTGAAGCAGCAACAAGCGTTTCGATTTTTGTTCATCGAACCCAAGCTCTTCCATAATCATTCGAGTTCCGCGTTGAACCAACTTTTCGTTGGTTAATTGCATGTTTATCATTCGGTTACCTTTTACGCGATCGAGTTTGATCATCAGGGTCGTCGTAATCATGTTCAGGATTAGCTTTTGCGATGTTCCCGATTTCATTCTAGTGCTTCCGGAAACGAACTCAGGACCAACGATTGCTTCAATGGCAACATCAACGCTTTGGGCTAGTGCACTGCCCGGATTATTGGTGATACAGCCGGTTAAGATGCCGTTTTCGCGGGCTTTGGTTACAGCTCCAATCACGTAGGGTGTTCGTCCCGATGCTGCAATTCCAATAACTGTATCCAGCTTATTGATTCCGTAGTCTTGTAAATCTTGCCAGCCTAGTTCAAAGTTGTCTTCAGCTGACTCCACCGCTTTTCGAATTGCTTGGTCTCCGCCCGCAATAAGACCAATGACGATGTCGTATCCAACTCCATAAGTCGGTGGAATTTCTGATGCGTCAAGAATCCCGAGCCGACCACTTGTTCCTGCACCGACATAGAACAAGCGGCCTCCTTTTTTCACTCGTTCGACAACCTGTTCAACCAGCTTTTCAATTTTGGGAATGGCTTGGTGGACTGCCGGTAGTACCTTTTTGTCTTCTTCGTGAATGTTTTCCAGCAACTTTCTTACAGACATTTCTTCAAGGTTGTTGTACAGTGACTCAGATTCAGTGATGCTATTGTTAGTCATAAATAATGGTTGTGTTTTGGTATAAACCGGTTTTCGATTAATAATTTATTTGTTACTCTCTATCCAAAAGCTTATACGGTCTTTTGTATGACCAATGATTCATGAGGTTGTCAGTTTATTTTGAATTTAAGGTGTCTGAGTGTTATCTTATGAATTCAGATAATTCGACTTTTCACTAATTCAATCTTAAGTCGTAAATAGTATAGGTTGCTTTTTCTCCTTGAGCAAATATAGGATAAGCAGATAAAATTATTTCATCCATGTAAGATGTATTACAAATGTATTCAGGTTTATTTAACGTATGCGAATTCCGGCAATTCAGAATCGTTGGCTAGGTTTTTATTGGCAAAACGCGCGTCGCTAAATTTTCAATTTCACTTGTTTTTCATTTTATCTGCGTTGATTTTGTATTTACTTGTGTCATTTGTTTTGTGTATATGTGCTATGTTGTTTAAAAGGATATTTATTGATGTGATTTTTAGAGCGGTTTTAAGCGATATTTTATTTTTTCTGACTTTCTTTCAAATATCATGATTTGGAGAATTTGAATTTCTATTTTTGTGAGATGTCATACAGATAATCATGAATAAACTATTTCTTATTCTTATTCCGGGCGTTGCTCTTGTTTCTCTTTTTGTGTTTACATCACTAAAAAGTGGTATTCTATCGAGACCTGCTTCGTCAGATAATTCGTTGGTGTTTCAAGTAGATTTAGAAGCGAATCTTATGGAGAACAGTCCTTATTCGATACCTACGATTAATTCTGACTCGATACAGGAGATAAAAAGACGCACCTTGCTGGATTTTTCGCTCGGAAAGGATCAGGTGAAGGATCAGCTTCGTACTGCCTTTGGAGAGCTGTCAGATTCGACAATAGAGGAGTGGGAGCGTTCCGGTAAGCTTGAAATGAAAGTTATAGATGGAGAAAAGCGATATTTTAAGAATTCAGTATCGAATCTTCAAAGACTGTTGACTTTTGATTCGGAATTGGGTAAACATGAGCCTTTGGCCTTCAATGCTAGAGATGCGCAGTTGGATTCTTTTTGTCTAGTGCATATAAAGGAGGTGGTTTCAGCGAGACAGCATTCATCGGATCCTGTTTCGCCTGAAAATATGACGATTACATATCGGTTAGAGGTTAAGCCTAATGTTGTGCCGGATGGAACGTTGCTGCATTGCTGGTTGCCAGCCCCAAGGGAAGGAATTGCGCGTCAGAAGGATTTTAAAATGATCTCAGCAGAACCTGAGAAATACAGCTTGGCTCCAAATGATAAGTTACAACGTACTTTTTATATGGAAAAATCGGCGATCAAGGATCAACCAACCGTTTTTTCCGTGAAATATGCGATTCATACAGCTGCCCAGTATTTTGATCTGTTACCTGAAGATGTGTTGCCTTACGACACAACCAGTGCTATTTATGTGCATTATACCAAAGAACGCCCGCCGCACGTCGTGTTTTCGCCTGAAGTTGAGGCTTTGGGGGCTCGAATAGTTGGAACCGAAACTAATCCCTTGAAGAAGGTTGAGAAGATCTACCGGTGGATCAACGATTCAATTCCTTGGGCCAGTGCATTGGAGTATTGTACGATGAAATGTATTCCGGAATATGTTTTGGAAGAAAAACATGGTGATTGCGGAATGCAAACGTTTTTGTTTATGAGCCTTGCCCGTTCTCAGGGAATTCCGGTTAAGTGGCAGAGTGGCTTTATGTTGCATCCTGAAAATGTAAATTTGCATGATTGGTGCGAAGTCTATTACGAAGGTGTGGGGTGGGTACCTTTGGACCAATCGTTTAAATTGCAGAAGACTGATGATCCAAAGTTGAGCGAATTTTATGTGCATGGAATTGATGCTTATCGTCTGATCGTAAATGATGATTTTGCACAGGAGTTATATCCTCCTAAGCAGTTTTTGAGGAGTGAACCGTATGATTTTCAACGCGGAGAAATTGAATGGGAGGGAGGAAACTTGTATTTTGATCAGTGGAGTTGGGATATCGATGTTGATTATCAATCAGCTAATTGATTAAACTTTCACATCTTTGTAGAATATCCGTTTAACAAACAACTGATTTTTGATGAGTACTGTATTGATTGCGATAATAATTCTGGCCTTTTTTGGCGTGTTGATGGGTGTTTCCTGGTTTACGTCGAGAAATGCTGACAGTGAAACCTTCTTTACCGGAAACCGGCGATCTCCGTGGTATCTGGTTGCCTTTGGAATGATTGGTTCTACAATCTCAGGTGTGACCTTTATTTCGGTGCCCGGAGAAGTTGGGAATTCGGCTTGGACTTATCTGCAGTTTTTACTTGGGAACTTTGTTGGCTACTGGATTATTGCCATGGTGCTAATACCTCTCTATTATCGCCTGAATCTGGTTTCTATTTATACCTATCTGGATGAACGCTTTGGCGTTTGGTCTTATAAAACGGGAGCTTTTTTCTTTCTGGTTTCGCAGACAATTGGTGCTTCGTTTCGATTATACCTGGCCGCAGGCGTTTTACAGTTAGCGTTTTTCAATGACTTGGGGATACCCTTTGCAGTTACTGTTTTAATCACCTTGTTTTTGATCTGGGTTTATACTTATCGGGCCGGTATTAAGACGGTTGTATGGACGGATTCGCTGCAGACTTTTTTCATATTAGGAGCCATCGGAATTACCATTTGGGTGATTTTAAAACAGCTTGACCTTAATTTTGGAGATATGTTCACAGTGGTTGATCAACATCCCTATAGCCGGATTTTTGATTGGGACTGGAGGTCGAAAACGAACTTCTTCAAACAATTTTTGGCGGGTGTTGGAATTGTTTTGACGATGAACGGTTTGGATCAGAATATGATGCAGAAAAACCTGACTTGTAAAACACGCAAGGATGCACAGAAGAATATCTACTGGTTTAGCTTTGCTTTCATCATTGCAAATATCTTCTTCTTATCGTTAGGGGTTTTGTTGTACTATTACGCTCAACAAAAAGGCGTTAGTTTGGATGATTTATTTCCTTTGCTGGCGATGAAATACTTTGGCCCGGTGGCCGGTGCCTTGTTCTTGCTGGGTATTTTATCGGCCGCTTATTCCAGCGCCGATTCAGCTTTAACAGCTTTGACTACTTCATTTTGTATCGACTTTCTGAATCTTGATCTGGCAGCAGCGGAGAGTAAGCGCACTCGCATGTTAGTGCATGTCGGTTTTTCTTTTCTGATGTTTTTGGTGATTGTGGTATTTCGAATCATTAATAATGAAAGCGTTGTATCGGCCGTATTTAGGGTTGCAGGCTACACATATGGGCCGTTGTTGGGCTTATTTGCATTTGGGATTGCTACCAAACGTCAAATAAAAGATCGCTACGTTCCAATGATTGGTTTGCTTTCTCCACTTATAACATACATTTTAAATGCTAATTCAGAGGCTTGGTTCTTCGGTTATAAGTTTGGTTTTGAGTTGTTGCTCGTCAATGGTTTTATCATGTTTATGGGACTTTTGATTGTCACTCGTAGAGATTCGGAAAAAGCTTAAAATGCGGTTGGTTCGTAAATTGTTCCCAGTAAAACTTTTTTATCAGCTCCGGTGACCGAAGGTAGGTTTCCATGTTGATTGGTTATGCGGCGCATGGCTAACCAGGCAAAAGCGACGGCTTCAACCCATTGCGGATGAACTCCTAATTCGTCGGTTGTTCCGAGTTTTCTGTTATCCAGATGGAAAGACAAACGCTCCATTAGACAGCTGTTAAATGCACCTCCTCCACACACGTAAACAGCTTCAGTTTCCGGAGCAACATTTTTTATTGCGTCGGCTACGCTTTGAGCCGTCAGTTCAAGGAGGGTTGCCTGTATGTCTTCCTCATTTAGGTTAGGAAAGCTGTTGAGCTGTTCTTTTAGCCAGCTTAAATTAAATAGCTCACGGCCGGTACTTTTGGGAGCGGGAAGTTTGAAATAAGGTTCTTGTAGCATTTCTTCCAGTAAGAGCATATGTACTGTTCCTGATTTTGCCCATTCACCGCTTTTGTCGTATTCGAGTTCTTTTTGTTGTTTTATCCAGCTGTTCATGAGGCAATTGGCTGGCCCCGTGTCAAAACCGATGACTTTGGTCTCATCTTTTTGGAGGATGGTGATATTCGCGATACCTCCCAGGTTTAAGATGCATCGTTTTTCGGAAGGATCGTTTAAAAAATACTGATGGAAAGCTGGTGCTAAAGGTGCTCCGCCACCTCCAACAGCCATATCCATGCGACGAAAGTCCGTGATTGTCCGAATGCCCGTTTTGGCAGCAACAAGGTTGCCGTCGCCCAGCTGCATGGTAAACGGGTAGGGTGGTTCTGGGGAATGAAATACAGTTTGCCCATGACACCCGATTGCTTCAACGTCGGAAGCTTTCAATCCTGTTTTTTTCAGAAGGCCTTTAACCGCTTCCGCATAGCAAAGTCCTAATTGATGGTCTATTTCACCGATCATCTTCAGATTTGTTTGAAAGGATTTCACTAATTCCTCCAAATCACTTTGAAGTTTATTAGGGAACGGAAGCGTGTGGTCAGCGATGTGTTGCAACTTGTCATTTTCAAAGGCGACAAGAACTGCATCAATTCCGTCCATGCTTGTTCCTGACATGATGCCGATGTAGTATTTCTTCATAACATCAATTAGTGGAATTTTTCATTTTTATCAAAATTATGCATAATTTGTCATACAAATGATATTTTGAGAACTTTTTCATTTTTAAAAATGTTTCCTATCTGGGCGGGACGATAATAAAAGGACGATATAACAGGGCGTAAAGCATCTATTTAGTCAGTATACTTGATGGCAGACAATCAAAATGTACCTGTTAATTAATTTTTAAGAATCGGGTATTTTTGATTAGACTACCATTCCATATCCTTGTAATATGTAATACAAGTTGTAATATTGAGAAAGAATAACGAGTCTTAACCTTATAATCGAGATTCCTATGAAAAAAGTCTTCTTGTTTGTTTTTTTGATGGCATTTTTGATAAATGCCTTTGCTCAGGAAAAATTAATTTCCGGAGTAGTCACATCATCCTCTGACGGCAGTACTTTGCCGGGAGTTAATATCACGGTTAAAGGTACTACTAAAGGTACAGTGAGTGATATTGACGGAAAATACAGTATTGAAGTTTCAGCCGGAGACGTGTTGGTGTTTTCGTTTATCGGAATGAAAATACAGGAACGCACTGTCGCAAATGATCTGGTTATTAATGTTGAAATGGCAACGGATGCATTGGGTTTGGATGAAGTCGTAGTAACTGGAACTGGTTCTTTGACGAAAAAGAAGCAGCTCGGTAATGCAATTTCAACGATCCCTGCTATTGATATTCAGGAGTCCGGTGCGATTAGTGTGGGTAGTGCGTTGTCCGGTAAATTGGCGGGCGCGCAGGTGATGCAAAACTCGGGTAACCCATCCGGAGGTATCTCGGTTCGCTTACGCGGAGCCAGCACTGTTTTGGGAAGCTCCGATCCGTTGTATATCATCGATGGAGTTGTCGTGAATAACGAATCGCGCGAGTTGATCAACCTTGGTGGTTACACCCAAAACCGGTTGGTTGATATTGAACCTCAGGATATTGAACGCGTTGAAGTTATTAAGGGTGCTGCAGCAGCTGCCATTTATGGTTCGAGGGCGAGTAACGGTGTTGTTCAGATTTGGACCAAAAGAGGAAATTCTGAAAAACTTGAGATTAATGTGAATACTCAGCTCAGTGTATCTGAAGTGCGCAAAACATTACCTTACAATGATGTGAATCTGATCTGGGATGGAACTGATGCAGTGTCTACCAATTCAGATGGAACTCCTGTAAAGCGATATGATTACCAGGATTTGATTTTCAAAACAGCAGTAGGAACGAAAAATTACGTTTCTCTGTCGAGGGCAAAAGGTGATACAAAATATTTCTTCTCAGCTTCGCATTTCGATAATGAAGGTGTTGTAAACGGAACAAATTTTAAGCGGTCAACAGCTCGTTTGAGAATTGATGACAAGCTTACTTCGTGGATGGATGTAAGCATTGGAACAAGTATTTCTTACAATACCAGTCAAAACCAATTCAATAATGAGGATTTCAATTACGGTTTGCTGACGAGTTTGCTCTTTGCCGATAATACCGTTGATATGCGCCCGACGAATGGTGTATATCCAAGTTTCGGATGGATTACCAATATCCAGGAAGCGATTGATTTAGTGGATGCACAGCAAATCAACAAACGTGCGATTACCGATTTTAAATTGGGATTGCATCCGTTTAAAGGTTTCTCGCTTGACTATACGTTTGGTTACGACTACAGTAACTCGATGGGTAAGCTTTATGTCCCTGTTGGTTTTAATACAACTCCTCAAGGCGTGTCGCAAAAGGAAAGTCTGGATGAAATGAAGCTGAACAACGATTTGAATGC